>JAYRLF010000140.1:0-9456 GCA_041905385.1 Allosphingosinicella sp. | reverse complement strand
CGCTGATCTCGGGCTCGACGAATTGGGCGCGCCCGCCCGGGAACACTCGCCTTTGCACCGCGCGCAGTTCCTGCTCGATCCGGTCGACCCGACGGTCGATCGTCTCGCGGGGCTGCGCCGATGCCAGGGTCGACCCGGCCACGCTGGCCAGAAGCGCCAGCCCAATCATTTGAAAACGCATCATCTTCCCCCGCAAGTCACTGGGTGCCGCACGCCGCGCGGCGATCGGTCCTCATGATATTGGAGCTTGGCGGCTGTCGCCAGCCTTAAGCTTATCGCAAATTTACGGTGCCGGCGGGGTGGCGGTTGCCGGGGGCGCCGCCTGGCTTCGCGCGGCAAGATCCTCGGCGCGCAGGCTGACATCGTTGATGGTGCGCTCCGCCGGCTCGAGCGGGCCGATGTCGCGGCTGCCGATCGCGGCGCGCAGCACTTGCGGGCGGCCGGTCCGGATCACCGGGCGCTGCGCGGTCGGCGGCACCGCGAAGGTCTGGCCGGCCTGCAATATGCCTTCGAACAGCGAGGCGCCGCCGGCGCCGTCTGTGATACGCAGCCACACCTCCTCGGTCGCAGTCAGCGTCACCGGCTGGCCGGCGACGGCCTGCGGCGCCTGGGCCGGCGCCGGGCCCGGCCGAGCCGGACTGGGCGCCTGCTGCTCCACCGGCACCTCGGCGACCGGCTCGGTGCCGTCGCCGAGCGTGCTGCGCCAGATCACATAAGCCGCGACGAGCACGACCGCGGCGACGATCGCGATCCAGACCAGCGGCCGCGGCGGCACGCGCGACGGGTCGGCTGGCTCATAATATTGCGGCGCCGGCGCCCGGCTGCGGACGTCGCCGAGACTGTCGCGCAGCTCGCGGCTCAATTCGGCGCCATCGAGCCCGATCATATTGGCGTAGGAGCGCACGAAACCGACGCAATAGGTGATGCCGGGCAGCGAATCCCACTCGCCCATCTCGATATGGTTGAGGTGGCGGATCGGGATCCGGGTCTGATTGGCGACGTCGTCCAGCGACAGGCCCCGCTCCTCGCGGGCGCGGCGGAGCCGGCCGCCAATCGAATCGGGATCGACCTGTTGCTCGAAGGCGTCGTCAGACATCAGGCGCTCACCGACTCCAGCAATACAACCGGGCGCCATCCCTTCCCCGCAGCGCGCCCCGTGTCAACCGCCGCCGCGGCGAAGCGACGACCGCGTCGGACCCTGCTCTCAGGCGATCACGACTTTGTTCTGCTCCGCCCAGGCCGCGAGCGCGGCGCGCATGTCGGGCGGGGGCGCGGCGAGCAGATGATCGAGCTGGTTTCGCGCCGCGCCCGCGTCGAGCGAACGGATCATCGCCTTGATCGGACCGACCGCCGCGGGCGTGATCGACAGCCGTTTCACGCCGATCCCGATCAGCGCCAGGGCCTCGAGCGTCCGGCCGCCCATCTCGCCGCAGACGCCGAGCGGCACCTCATGCGCCGCGGCCGCTTCGACGATCCGCTTGAGGAAGCGCAGGATCGCCGGCGACAGCCAGTCATAGCGGTCGGCGAGCCGGGGATTGGAGCGGTCCGCGGCGAACAGGAACTGGGTCAGGTCGTTGGTGCCGATCGAGATGAAGTCGAGCCGCGGCAGCAGCAGGTCGAGCGTCTCGGCGAGCGCCGGCACCTCGAGCATCGTACCGTAGCGGATCCGGGTCGGCAGCTGCTTCTTGCGGCCGGCGAGCCAGGCCTTCTGGTGCTCGACCAGCGCCCGCGCCTCGTCGAACTCCCAGGGTTCCGACACCATCGGGAACATCAGGTCGAGCTCGCGTCCCGCCGCCGCCTCGAGCAGGGCGCGGGCCTGGGCCTTCATCAACGTGTCGCGGTCGAGCGCGAGCCGGAGCGCCCGCCAGCCCATCGCCGGATTCTCCTCGGCGCCATTCGCGTCGGCATTGAGATAGGGGAGCTGCTTGTCGCCCCCGACGTCGACGGTGCGGAAGATGACCGGCTTGTCGCCGGCCGCCTCGAGCACCGAGCGATAGAGGCGCTGCTGGCTCTCGCGGCGCGGCAGGGTCGCCGAGACCAGGAACTGGAACTCGGTGCGGAACAGGCCGATGCCGTCGGCGCCGACCGCCTTCAGCGCCGCGACGTCGTCGCGCAGGCCGGCATTGACCATGATCGAGACGCGGATCCCGTCCTTGGTGACCGGCGGCAAGTCCCTGGCCGCGGCATATTCGGCGCGCCGCTTCTGGCTGGCGGCGAGCTTGGTCTCGAACGCCTCCTCCATCGCCGAGGTCGGCCGGGCAAAGGCGGTGCCGTCGCCACCGTCGAGCAGGACGAGATCGCCTTCGGCCACCTGCTGGCGGACGTTGCGCATGCGGCCGACCATCGGCACCCCCATCGCCCGGGCGACGATGGTGACATGGGCGGTCAGCGAGCCTTCCTCGAGGATCACGCCCTTCAGCTTGCGCCGGTCATATTCGAGCAGTTCGGCGGGGCCGAGATTGCGTGCGATCAGGATCGCGTCGTGCGGCAGGCTCGCCTGCGCGGCGGTGCCGAGCTGGCCGGAGACGATGCGCAGCAGCCGGTTCGACAGATCGTCGAGATCGTGCATCCGGTCCTGCAGCAGAGCGTCGTCGATCTGGCGCATGCGCTGCTGCATGCGCTGGCGGACCCGCTCGATCGCCGCCTCGGCGGTCAGGCCGGAATCGATCGCCTCGTTGATCCGGCGCGACCAGCCCTCGTCATAGGCGAACATCTTGTAGGTCTCGAGCACCTCCTGATGCTCGCCGACCGTGCCGAACTCGGCCTGGTTGGTCATTGCGTCGATCTGCTCGCGCATCCGCGAGAAGGCGGCGTAGACGCGGTGCCGCTCCGCCTCGATGTCCTCGGCGACCGTATGCTCGATCAGCACACGCGGCTGGTGGAAGACGGCGTGGCCCTTGGCCATGCCGACGACCAGCTTCTGCCCCGTCAGCCGGCCCATGCCGGATTCGCGCGCCTGGTCGGAGGCGGAGGCGGCCCTGTCGGCGAGCCCGGCATTGGCGATCAGCTCCGACAGCACCATCGCAACCGTCTGCAGCGCCTCGATCTCGAGCTCGTCATACGCGCGCGGGTCGGCATGCTGGACCGCGAGCACGCCGATCGCCCGTTCCTTGCGGATGATCGGCACGCCGGCGAAGCTGTGGAACAACTCCTCGCCGGTCTCGGGACGGTAGGCGAATTCCGGATGCGAGGCCGCCTCGGCCAGGTTGAGGATCGAAACGTCCTTGGCGATCGTGCCGACCAGGCCCTCGCCGAGCGCGAGCTTGGTGACGTGGACCGCGCTCTGGTTAAGGCCGACCGTCGCATAGAGCTCGAGCAGGCCGTCGCGGAGCAGATAGATCGAGCAGACCTCGCTCGCCATCGCCTCGGCGATGATCTTGACCACCTTGTTGAGCTTGGCCTGGGCGCTCGCCTTCGATGCCATCACGTCGTGGAGACCGGTCAGGATCTCCCGGGCGGACGTGGCGGAGGCAGTGGGCATATAGCGGCGCTATCAGAAAGGCTGGTTCGTTCCAATAACGTGACGGGGCACCCACGCAGCCGATGCTGCGTTGACGCAATGAACGTGGTAGAAATGGCCGCGCAGAGGAGGTGACGATGATCGTCCCATTCTTGTTCGCGATGCTGAGCGCCCCGGCCGTCACCCAGGCGACGCCGCCGCTGGACCGGGTGCTGCCGAGTCGGTCGGCGCAGAAGACCTGTCCGGACATCCGGCCGCGCATCGCCACCGTGCTGCGCAAGAACGTGCGGCCGCAGCGGCTCGACCGGCTGCCGCCGGGCCGGCTCGAGCACAGCGTCTTCCGCCAGGTCGACGGCTGCCCGATTCCGGCGGTGCTGCGGGACGGGATTGGTCGCTAGTTTCTAATCGCGTCAGGCGTGGAGCGAGCGCCGCTCGAGCGCGTGGGCGGCCTCGTCCATCAGCTGCCTCAAGATGTCGCTGACCGGCGCCTCGTCCTTGACCATGCCGACCGACTGGCCGGCCATGACCGAGCCGGCCTCGACATCGCCCTCGATCACCGCGCGGCGCAGCGCGCCGGCCCAATAATGCTCGATCTGCAATTGCGCCTCGGCCATTTCAACCTCGCCCTTGTCGAGCAGGTCGGCGACCTGGCGCTGCTTGGCCGCGAACGCCTCCATCTCGCGATTCTTGAGCGCCCGCACCGGGATCACCGGCAGCCGCGGATCGATCTGGACGCTGGTGATCGCGTCCCGCGCCGAGGCGCGGATGAATGCCTTCTTGAAATTGGGGTGGGCGATGCACTCGTGCGCGCAGACGAAACGGGTGCCGAGCTGGACGCCGGCGGCGCCCATTTCGAGATAGCCGGCCATCAATCCGCCATGGCCAATGCCGCCGGCGACGAAGATCGGCACCTCGGCCGAAAGCGGCGGCAGGATCTCCTGCGCCAGCACCGAGGTCGAGACCGGCCCGATATGGCCGCCCGCCTCCATCCCCTCGATCACCAGCGCGTCGACGCCGGATCGGATCAATTTCTTGGCCAGCGCCAGCGCCGGCGCGAAGCAGATCAGCTTCGCGCCATTGCCCTTGATCCGGTCGATCGAGCCGGGCGGCGGCAGGCCGCCGGCCAGGACGACATGGCTGACTCCATGGTTCGCGCAGACGTCGATCAGCTCGCTCAGCGCCGGATGCATGGTGATCAGATTGACGCCGAACGGCTTCGACGTCCGCGCCTTGGTCTCGGCGATCTCGGTGTCGAGCAGGTCGGGCGTCATCGCGCCGCAGGCGATCACGCCGAAGGCGCCGGCATTGGACAAAGCCGAGACCAGGTTGCGCTCCGAGATCCAGCTCATCGCGCCGCCCATCACGGCAAATTCGCAGCCGAGGAAATCGCGGCCGCGCTGCATCAGCCGCTTCAGCCGGTCGTGGCCGATCGCCAGATCCTCGTCCTGCGCAACGCCTTGCGCGGTCACGCTGCGTCCTCCGCATCGAGGCCGTAAGCGGTGTGGAGCACGCGTACGGCGAGCTCGGTATATTCCTCCGGGATCAGCACCGAGACCTTGATCTCGGAGGTGGTGATCGCGACGATGTTGATGCCGCGGTCGGCGAGCGTCTCGAACATCTGGGCGGCGATGCCGGCATTGGAGCGCATGCCGACGCCGACCGCGCTGATCTTCACGACATTGGTGTCGGTGACCACCTCGGCGAAGCCGATCCTGTCCTTCTCCTTGTCGAGCTCGGCGACGGTATGGGCGAGCGCGGCGGTCGGGACGGTGAAGGTCAGCGTGCTCTCCTCGCCGCGCCGCGGCACGCTCTGCACGATCATGTCGACATTGATGCTCGCCGCCGCGAGCGGCGCGAAGATCGCAGCGACCGTGCCCGGCCGGTCCGGCAGGCCGGTCAAGGTGACCATCGCCTCGTTCTTGTCGGCGGCGATGCCGGTGATGACGTTTCTTTCCATGATCCTGTCCTCGATCGCGTCGTCGCCGACGATCAATGTGCCGGGCTTGTCCTCGAACGAGGACAGCACCTTCAGCGGCATGTTGAAGCGCATCGCCAGCCCGACCGAGCGGGTCTGCAGCACCTTGGCGCCGACCGAGGCGAGCTCGAGCATCTCCTCATAGGTGATGAGGTCGAGCTTGCGCGCCCGCGGCACGATCCGCGGGTCGGTCGTGTAGACGCCGTCGACGTCGGTATAGATATCGCAGCGGTCGGCCTTCATCGCCGCGGCGAGCGCGACCGCCGACGTGTCGCTGCCGCCGCGCCCCAGGGTCGCGACGTCGCCCGCCGCGGTGACGCCCTGGAACCCCGGAATGACGGCGATGCCGCCCTGGCCGAACACGCCTTCCAATATCTCGGCGTCGATATGGTCGATCAAGGCGGCGGCATGGCCGCTGGCCCGGATCGGCAGCTGCCAGCCCATATAGGAGCGGGCGTTGAGGCCCATGCCCTGCAGCGTGATCGCGAGCAGCCCGCTCGTCACCTGCTCGCCGCTGGCGACGACGACGTCATATTCGCGCGGATCATAGAGCGAGGCCGCCTCGCGGCAGAGCTGGACCAGCCGGTCGGTCTCGCCGGCCATGGCCGAGACGACGACGGCGACCTGGTTGCCCGCCTCCGCCTCGCGCTTCACCAGCGCGGCGACGTGGCGGATCCGCTCGATTCCGGCCATCGAGGTGCCGCCGAATTTCATGACGATGCGGGCCATATCGGGGCTGCGGATAGAAACCGGCCGCCCGGAAGGCAAGGCGGTCAGCCGAGCCAGTCCGGCATCGCGTCCGCGGCGATGAACTCCTCGCTGTCGATCCGCCGGCGCACGATCGCCCATTGGTCGCCGTCAACCAGCACCTCGGGGGCGAGCGCGCGGCTGTTATAGGTGCCGGCCATCGCCGACGCATAGGCGCCGGCGGTGCGGAAGAAGAGCAGGTCTCCGGCCTCGACCAGATCCATCTCGCGCGCCATCGCGAACGTATCGCCGGTCTCGCAGACCGGGCCGACCACATTGGCGGTCATCCGCGCGCCGGTCGGCGCGACCGCCTCGATCGTGTGCCAGGCGTCGTAGAGCGCCGGCCGCATCAGATCGTTCATCGCCGCGTCGGCGATCACGAAGGGATGCGTGGCGCCGGGCTTCACCCTGATCACCCGCGCCAGCAGGATGCCGGCATTGCCCATGATCAGCCGCCCCGGCTCGAACACGAAGCGGGTGTCCCAGCCGGCGACGACGCGCTTCACCATCGCGCCATATTCGTCCGGAGTCGGCGGCGCGGGGAGGGCAGGATCGTAAGGGACGCCGAGGCCGCCGCCGAGATCGGCGACCTGGATCGGGCAGCCGGCGGCGCGCAGTGATTGAATCAGGTCGCCGACCTTGCGGAACGCCGCTTCGAGCGGCGCGAGATTGGTGAGCTGACTGCCGATATGGACGGCGACGCCCTGGACCTTGAGGTGCGGCAAGGCAGTCGCGCGGCGATAGGCGTCGGGCGCCGCGTCGATCGGAATGCCGAACTTGTTCTCGGCGGCGCCGGTGCTGATCTTGGCGTGGGTGCCCGCAGCGACGTCCGGATTGACCCGGAACGCGACTGCGGCCTCGACGCCGCAGGCGGTCGCGACCCGCGACAGCGTCTCGGCCTCCTCGAGCGATTCGAGGTTGAATTGGAACAGGCCGCCCTTCAGCGCCAGCGCCATCTCCTCCTCGGTCTTGCCAACCCCGGAGAAGACGATCTTGCCGGGATCGACGCCGGCCGCGCGGGCGCGCCGATATTCGCCGCCCGAGACGATGTCGGCGCCGAGCCCTTCGCGCGCCAGCGTCGCCAGCACCGCAACGTTCGAGTTCGCCTTGACCGCATAAGCGATCAAAGGATCGGGAAGCGGCTCGAGCGCGCGCTTCA
This sequence comes from Allosphingosinicella sp., assembly GCA_041905385.1. GTDB lineage: Bacteria > Pseudomonadota > Alphaproteobacteria > Sphingomonadales > Sphingomonadaceae > Allosphingosinicella. The sequence goes on along the minus strand of JAYRLF010000140.1, from coordinate 2,115 downwards.
TCACCTGCGCGTGCCGGCGCATCGTCGCCGTCGAATAGACATAGACCGGCGTGCCGACCCGTTCGGCGATCACCGGCAGCGGCACGTCTTCGCAATGGACGATGCCGTCCTTCAGTTGGAAATGATCCATCGCCGCCCCTTTTCGTTTCGACGCGGCGAGTGCAAGGGATTTCGCCATGGCAGCGCAGGGAACCATCGATCCACGGGAAGCCGAGCATTTCGGCGCGCTTGCCGCCGACTGGTGGGACCCGAAGGGCTCGTCGGCGATGCTGCACCGGCTCAACCCGGTCCGGCTCAGATATCTGCGCGACCAGCTCGATCATCATTGGCAGCTCGACGAGCATGATTTGCGGCCGCTGATCGGCCGCCGCGCCGCCGATGTCGGCTGCGGCGCCGGCCTGCTCGCCGAGCCGCTCGCCCGGCTCGGCGCCGCCGTCACCGGCATCGATGCGGCTGAAGCCAATATCGAGGCGGCGCGCGCCCATGCGGCGGGGCAGGGGCTCGAGATCGACTATCGGGTCGGCGGCGCCGAGGCGCTGGACGGCCGCTACGACCTGGTCACCTCGATGGAGGTGGTCGAGCATGTCGCCGACGTGCCTGCCTTCATCGGCGGCCTGGCCGCCGCCGTCGCCGAGGACGGGCTGCTGGTGATGTCGACCCCGAACCGCACCGCCTGGTCGCGGCTGATCATGATCGGGCTCGGCGAAGGCCTTGGCCGAATCCCGCGCGGCACCCACGATTGGGACAAGTTCCTGACCCCCGACGAGCTCGGCGCGCGGCTCGCCGACGCCGGCCTGGCTGTCGCCGACGTCACCGGCCTCGGCTGGACGCCGACCGGCGGCTTCCAGCTGACCGAGGACGTGTCGCTCAACTATCTGGTGACCGCGAAACGCGCCTAGTCCGCCGGCCGCCGCTCCCGCGACAGCCGGCTCATGAAGATCGCCATGCGCTGCGCCTGGCGGGTGATGCTCGACAAATCGACCCACTCCCCCTCGGCATGGGCGCCGCCCCCCCCCGCGCCGAGGCCGGCGAGCGTGTCGACGTCATTGGCGACGAAGCTCGAATCGGCGGCGCCGCGCCGGGCCGGGTCATATTCGGGCATCTCCGGCGCGCCGAGGTCGCGATTGACCTGGTTCAGGCTGGTCAGCAGCGCGCGATTGCCTTCGGTCGGCGCCATCGGCGGATAGCCGTCCTCGGCGAAGACCAATTCGGCGCTCGTCTGCGGCAGATGCTGGGCGACGATCGCCTGCATCCGGGCCCGCACCCGCGCCTCCTGCTCGGTGGTCAGGGAGCGGATGTCGCCGCGCGCGATCGCGGTCTCGGCGACGATGTTGGTCTTGCCCGAGGCTGTCACCCGGAAGCCGTCGGCGTCGATCGCGGCGGGCGTGCCGCCGGCCATCACGCCAACATTGTAGGTGAGGTTCTGCTCGGGCAGCTCGCGGCGAAAGCTGTCGAGGATCCGCGCCAGCTCGTAAATCGCACCATAGCCGAGAGTCTCGCCGAACACGCCGCTCGTATGCCCGGTGCGGCCGCGCGTCCGCAGCGTCCAGCTGGTCGAGCTGCGCCGCGCGACGGTCGCATATTCGCGGCCCTCGTCGCGGGCGAGATTCTCGAATTCCAGCGCGACGTCGGCCCAGCGGCCGGCCTCGATCAGGTCGCGCCGAGCGACCGCGATCGGGGCGCCGGGGCGCTCCTCGTCGCCGGTCAGCACCACCCGGATGTCGGCGTCGCGCAGCGTCCCCGCCGCATGCATCGCCCGCAGCGCGGCGATGATCACGACCACGCCGCCCTTGTCGTCGCCGATTCCGGGACCGGTGGCGCGGTCGCCCTCGCGGGTGAAGCGCTGGAACGGACTTTCCGGCTCGAACACCGTGTCGAGATGACCGATCAGCAACAGCCTTTTGCCGCGGCCATTGCCGCGATGGGTCGCGACGATGTGCCCGGCGCGGCCGGTCTCGGCCATGTCGACCCACTGGACCTCGAAGCCGAGCGGCTCGAGCTCGGCCCGGACCATGTCGCCGACCGCGCGGACGCCGGCCAGGTTGAGCGAGCCGCTATTCTGGTTGACCATCCGCTCGAGCAGGGCGACCGAACGCTCGGCCTCCTGGGTGGCGG
>JAYRLF010000573.1:0-1813 GCA_041905385.1 Allosphingosinicella sp. | reverse complement strand
CGTGATCTCCAACAATGCGGGTGCAGACGGGTTCGGCCTGTGGATGCTGCTGGAAAGCCGGCAGATCGCCAAGATGATCTCGAGCTATGTCGGCGAGAACAAGCTGTTCGAGCAGCAGTACCTATCGGGCGAATTGCAACTGGAACTCAACCCGCAAGGGACGCTCGCCGAGCGTATCCGCGCAGGCGGCGCGGGCATTCCCGCCTTCTACACACGAACCGGGGTCGGCACCGTCGTCGCCGAGGGCAAGCCGGTCGAGACGTTCGAGGGCCAGGACTACGTCCGCGAAACCTGGCTGCGCGCCGACCTGTCGATCATTAAAGCGTGGAAGGCGGACCCGGCGGGCAACCTGGTGTTTCGCAAGACCGCGCGCAACTTCAACCCGAACATGGCGACTGCCGGCAAGGTGACGGTGGTCGAGGTCGAGGAGGTTGTCGAGGCCGGCGCGCTCGACCCCGATGCGATCCACACTCCCGGCATCTATGTCGACCGGATCGTGAAGAGCACGATCAACGAGAAGCGGATCGAGAAACTGACGACGCGTAACCGGGAGAATGCGGCATGAGCTGGACACGCGACGAGATGGCGGCCCGCGCCGCCCGCGAGCTTCAGGACGGCTATTACGTCAATTTGGGCATCGGCATTCCTACCCTGGTCGCCAATCACGTCCCCGCCGGGGTCGATGTGACGCTCCAGTCGGAAAACGGGCTGCTCGGTATTGGGCCGTTTCCGTACAACGGCGAAGCTGACGCCGACCTGATCAATGCGGGCAAGCAGACCGTCACGACTTTGCCGACCTCAAGCTTCTTTTCCAGCGCGGACAGCTTCGCCATGATCCGCGGCGGCCATATCGACATGGCGGTGCTCGGCGCAATGGAGGTCTCTGCCGGCGGCGACATCGCCAACTGGACGATTCCGGGCAAGATGGTGAAGGGGATGGGCGGCGCGATGGATCTGGTCGCCGGCGTGAAGCGGATTGTCGTGGTCATGGATCATGCCAGCAAGACCGGCAGCCCGAAGATTCTTCCCGCCTGCACCCTGCCGCTGACCGGGCAGGCCTGCGTCGACCTTATCGTCACCGACCTGTGCGTCATGGCCTGCGACAAGCCGGGGCTGCGGCTGATCGAGCTGGCGCCGCGCGTGACCGTGGAGGACGTGCGTGCAAAGACGGGCGCGGACTTCGCTGTCGATCTGGAGATGGCGGCATGAGCGCGGCTTTCATCTGCGACGCGGTGCGCACCCCGATCGGACGGCTGAACGGCAGCCTGGCGAGCGTCCGCGCCGACGACCTCGCCGCCATCCCGATCCGAGCGCTGGCAGAGCGCAATCCGAAGGTCGACTGGCAGGCGGTCGACGACACGATCCTGGGGTGCGCCAACCAGGCGGGCGAGGACAATCGCAATGTCGCCCGCATGGCGGTGCTGCTCGCCGGCCTGCCTGATGTTGTCCCCGGCTCGACGGTGAATCGGCTGTGCGGATCGGGGCTGGACGCGATCGGATCGGCGGCGCGCGCGATTCGCAGCGGCGACGCGGACCTGATGATCGCCGGCGGGGTCGAGAACATGACCCGGTCGCCCTACGTACTCGGCAAAGCGCAGACGCCGTTCGACCGCGCGCAGAAGATCGAGGATACGACGCTCGGCTGGCGCTTCGTCAATCCGGCGATGCGTGCGGCTTACGGCGTCGACTCTATGCCGGAAACGGCGGAGAATGTCGCCGCCGAGTGGCGGGTGACGCGTGAGGAGCAGGACGGCTTCGCGCTGCGTAGTCAGGAGAAGACCGCTGCCGCGCAGGCCAATGGTCGGCTGGCGGC
>JAYRLF010000139.1:0-9507 GCA_041905385.1 Allosphingosinicella sp. | reverse complement strand
AATTCTAATCGTCGTCAGGCGCAGCTCGCCAATATTTCGCGGCGGCGTCGGCGCGTTTGAGTGCCTTTGACGCCGCTGCGATTGCCTTTTCGGTATCAGCTTGCGGATGGGCGGCCGCAATCGCTTGCCTCAAACGCGCCGGGAGGTCCTGGGACATCTGCCCAGCCGTCCAGGCATCGTTCAATTCTCCGAGCCGGTCCTGTAGTGCCTTCAGCGCCCCAATGAAGCGGTCGCGCCTTGCAGCGACCGCTTTGTCGGCGAAAAGCGGCGCGAGAAATTCGGCCGAATAGCGCATCGCCTTGACGGCGATTCGAAGCCGGTGGCGTTGCTCTGGACCCTGCGCCTCCAGATTCGTCGCCCGCTTGGCCACCCGTCGCCAATGCTTGTCGAGCTGCTCGCCGGCGAGTCCGGCCAAGGCTTCGGACGACCGCTCCTGGTCGCGCCAGCTGCCGGTCTCGACCCACAGGATCAGCTCGAGGAACAAAGCACGCCCCCGCTTCGACCGGAGCGCGCGGGCGATCCGTCGATGCGCCTTTGTCAGCGCCTCGCGCAGCGGTGCGATGACGTCGTCATCGGTTTTCGCCGCCTCAAGCCGCTCGACCAGGACGCCCAGATTGCGCGCCTCCCCGAAGTGACGCGCGAACCAGCGCAGCTCGTCGCGCAGCTTTTGCTCGTCCTTGCCGCGCAGGGTCGGTCGAAACAGTCGCATTGCCGAGCGCAGCCGCCTGAGCGCGACGCGCGCCTGGTGCAGCGCCTCGGGGTCCGCGCGCTCGAGCAGCACCATCTCGTTCAACCGGTAGTGGCGCAGGCAGGCATGCGCGATCGCCGCGAAGCCATCCGCCTCGCTGGCGCACGGCTCCAGGCGCGCCGGCTCCGCCTTGGCGGCTTGCCCCAGCCGTCCCTCCGCCAGCGCATAGCCGCGCTCGCTCTTGCTCATTACGCCGATCCGCAGTGACGCTGCCTCGCCGAAGCTGCGCGCCAGGTCGAACAAGGCCGCCGGGCGGCCGCGTTTCAGCTCGAGCTCGAGCTCCCCGATCGGCGCCTCGATCTCGCCGACGCAAATCCGGTCGCGGTCGAGCACGACCTCGATGCGGCTGCCGCGGTGGCGGATCTGCCAGGCGCTTCGGGTGATCTCGCTGCGCACCAGCGGAACCAACTCGCCGGCCTCCGCGCGTGCCGCCCAGCGTTTGAGCGGTCCCCGCTTCAGGACCTCGGCGCGAAGGCGGAAATCCGGCACCTCCTCTTCCCATTCCTGGCGGACGAACAGCCCGGCGGCGCTCGCTTTCTTGCGCTTGATCGTCTGGACGTGGCGGTCGCCCGATCGGCGGATGCGGAGCGAATAGCCCGCCCGGCGCAGCGCGCCATCTTTACTGTCGAAATAGAGAGTCTCGAAGTCGGCGCGTTCGGCCGGAGCCGCGCCAAGCAGGTCGGATCGACCGATCCGGCCGGCGCCGCCAGCCTCGATATCGAACTTGAGCTCTACCTCGCGTCCCACACCGCCCCCTGCCTGAACCGGGGAGAGCTATGCGTCAACAATGTTACGGTTTTGCGTTCGGCAAAATGACGGTCCTGTGCGCACATCTATTTGTAAGTGACTCCAAACACTTAGCTTTCTGAGTCACAGAATTGCAATAAACGTCATAAAAGCGTAATATCCTTTCAAACGAACACACAGGATCATGGAGGGTATGATGCGGCGTTTGGTTCTTGCTCTGGCTGTGGCTGTTTTCCCGGCAACCGCCCTCTCGGCCCAGTCCGTCGAGGAAGGCTATCCGCGCGGCAGCCTTGCCGTCGCCGCGATCGAGCGCGGCGATTGGGCGCGCGCCGAGGCGCTGCTCAACGACGATCGCGACGTCGCCCGCAGCGATCCGGCCCGTCTGCTCAATCTCGGCCAGGTCTACATGCATACCGGCCGCACCGCGGAAGCTCTGACCGCCTGGCGCGCGGCGCTCGCCTCGGATCGCCACACGATGATGGCGACGCTCGGCGGCCGCTATGTCTCGACCCGCGACCTCGCCCGCGAGGCGCTGGCCCGCTATGAGACGGTGACCGCCGCGCGCTGATCCGCGACGAATTTTCGAGCGCTGGCGTCGCGGGACGCCTATATGACGTCCCGTGACCAGCTGGCTCGTCGGACTCCTTCTCTTCCTCGCGACCGTCGTCGCCATGGAGGGCGTGGCCTATGTCGCGCACCGCTGGGTGATGCACGGGCCGGGCTGGTTCCTGCACGAGAGTCATCATCGTCCCCGGACCGGCCGGTTCGAGGCCAATGATCTTTACGCGGTCATCTTCGCCGTCCCGTCCATCGCCCTGATCTTCGGGGGCGTGAACCTCGCCTGGGGCAGCTGGGCGATCTGGGTCGGCGCCGGCATCGCCGCTTATGGCGCCATCTATTTCGGCTTCCACGACGTCATCGTCCACAAGCGCCTGAACCACCGTTACGTCGCCCGCTCCGCTTATATGAAGCGCATCGTCCAGGCGCACCGCCTCCACCATGCGGTCGAGACCAAGGCGGGCACGGTCAGCTTCGGCTTCCTCTGGGCCCCGCCTGCGGAGGAATTGAAGGCGGAGCTGAAGCGCCGGGAGCGCGCTGGTGTGCGTGCGCCGGCGGCCGTGGGCGAGGCCAGGCCAGGCTAGGCCATTCATGTGTTCCATATTTGTTCTGGACATGTCGTTTTTCTGGTGTCTTTCGGCGGGCCGCGCCCACGCGCGCCGGCTCTTTCTCATCGTCGAGATTCTAGCCCGTTGCCGGGCATGGGGCGGTGCTCTGGTTCAGGAACGGCGCCGAGATCCAGCTAAAGGTAATGAAGGTAACGGTTCCCAATCGTATCAAGACCTTCGCCGGAACCTTTTGAGCAGGTCACGCTGCCAACCTTCGCCGATAGATCGCCAAGACCTCCTGGCTGAAGCAGGCAAAGACCGCAGCCTCGACCGAGGGGTCCTTGGCCAGAAAGCTCTGAACTTCTTGAACGGCGATCTCGGTGGCTGGGGCGATCGGGTAGCCGTAAACGCCGGTGCTGATCGCCGGGAAGGCAATGGTGCGCACGCCATTGGCCACGGCCACCTCGAGGCTGCGCCGATAGCAGGAGGCGAGCAGTTCTGGCTCGCCTTGGCCGCCGCCGCGCCAGACCGGCCCGACCGTGTGGATCACGTGTCGCGCCGGCAGGAGGTAGCCGCCGGTGATTTTGGCATCCCCGGTCGCGCACCCGCCGAGCGTGCGGCATTCGGCGAGAAGGTCCGGTCCGGCCGCATGGTGGATCGCGCCGTCGACCCCGCCGCCGCCGAGCAGGCTCGAATTGGCGGCATTGACGATCGCGTCCACGTCGAGGGTCGTGATGTCGACCTGCTCAGCGCGGATCCGATCAGTCACGCGGGCGCGTCCAGAGGCCGGTCCGGTCGACCGGTTCCGGCCGGTCGGCGCATTCGACCAGGGCGTTGATCAGCAGCACGAACTTCTCGGGCTTGCCGATCACGGTGCGGCTGTCCCAGGCGCCCGTGCCGCGGGCCACCACGCGGCGGGCGATGCCGCCATAGATGTTCGCCGCCGAGAGCACCGCCCAGCGGGCCCGGAAGGGCAATCGGCGCGCGCCGACCCGGGCGGAGGCTTCATAGGCGCCGGCGAGGGCGGCGAGCCGCTCGGCCATGTCCGCGAGCTTGGCACGGTCGTTCGGATCGAGCCCGTCCGGGCCGAGCCAGTCGCGCGGCAGATAGATCCGGCCGACGCCATGATCCTCGACGATGTCGCGGGCAATGTTGGCGAGCTGAAAGGCGATGCCGAGATCGGCGGCGCGGTCCAGGGTCTCCTCGTCGGCGATGTCGACGCCCATCAGCACCGCCATCATGCAGCCGACTGCGCCGGCGACATGATAGCAATAGCGCAGCATGTCCGCCTCGGTCTGCGGCTGCCAGCCCTCGGCGTCGAGCGCGAACCCGGCGAGATGGTCGTCCATGAAGCGCCGCGGAATGCCGCATTCCGCCGCGACCAGCCGCAGCGCGTCGAACGGCGCCACGCCGACCTGCTCGCCGGCGAGCGCCCGGTCGGTCGTCTCGCGGATATAGGCGATGCGGCGGTCGGGATCGGTCGGCGCCACCGCGCCGTGGCCGAGCACCTGGCCGTCGGCGAGGTCGTCGCAGGCCCGGCACCAGCTGTAAAGCAGCCAGGCCCGCTCGCGCGTCTCCTGGTCGAACAGGTTGCTGGCGAAGCGGAAGGATTTGGATCCCTCGCGGATGATCCGCTCCGCCTCCGCCACCAGCGAAGCCCGCTCCGCCGACGCCGCCGTCATCGCGCGCATACCCTTGCTGTTTCCCGGCGAAGGCCGGGATCCAGTTGGGCGGCCGAGCTGGTCCCCGGCCTTCGCCGGGGAGCATCAATGTCCGGGACACCAATGTCGGGGACACTCTCCCTAATTCGTTCCATCGAATTTGCGCGCGGAGACGCGGAGACGCGGAGGGTCTTCGGATTGCGCAGACGTCCAATCCCACGCCGACCCCTCCGCGTCTCCGCGCCTCCGCGCGAACAAATCGGGCGGTCGGGTCTCACAGAAGGTCCTCGATCATCAGCCCCGCCGTCGCCTTGGCGCTGCCGACCACACCCGGAATGCCGGCGCCGGGATGAGTGCCGGCGCCGACGAAATAGAGATTGGGGATCCGGTCGTCGCGATTGTGGACCCGGAACCAGGCGCTCTGGGTCAGCAAGGGCTCCAAGCTGAAGGCCGAGCCGAGATGGGCGCCGAGATCGGTCGCAAAATCCTGCGGCGTATAGTGGAAGCAGGTCGTGATGTTCTCTCGGAGGCCCGGGATCAGCCTCTGCTCCACGATCTCGAGGATCCGGTTCCGATAGGCTTCGCCTTCCGCCGCCCAGTCGACCGGCAGCTTGCCGAGATGCGGGACCGGCGCCAGCGCATAGAAGGTCGAATGGCCCGGCGGCGCCATGCTCGGATCGGTCGCGGTCGGGTGATGGATGTAGAGCGAAGGATCGTCGGCGAGCCGGCCATTGTCGTAAATGTCGCCGAGCAGGCCCTTGTAGCGCGGACCGAACAGGATCGAATGGTGGCGTACGTCGGGATAGCTGCCCTTCACCCCGAAATGGACGACGAACAGGGACGGGGAAAAGCGCCGCCGCCTGAGCTTCGCCGCCGCAGCCGGGCCGCGGCTATGGCCTTCGACGAGGCCGTAGCTGTGGACGACGTCGCCATTGCTGGCGACCGCATCGAAGCCGGCCTGCCAGCCACTTCGCGTGCGGATCCCGGTCAGGCGCGCGCCGTCGCTCTCGATCGCCTCGACCGGGTCGCCGAGCCGGATCATGCCGCCGAGCCGCTCGAAATGGCGCACCATGCCGGCGACCAGCCTGTTGGTGCCGCCGCGCGCGAACCAGACGCCGCCGTCGCGCTCGAGCTTGTGGATCAGCGCGTAGATCGCGCTGGTCGCCATCGGATTGCCGCCGACCAGCAGGGTGTGGAAGGACAGGGCCTGACGCAGCTTGTCGCTGCGCACATAGCCCGAGACGATCGAATAGACCGACCGCCAGGCCTGATAGCGAGCCAGGCTGGGCCCGGCCTTGATCATCGAGGCGAAGTCGAGAAACGGCACCGCGCCGAGCTTCTCATAGCCTTCGCGAAAGACGCCGGCTGAATAAGCAAGGAAACGCCGATAGCCCTCGACGTCGCGCGGCTCGAGCGCGGCGATCTGGGCGAACAGATGCTCGTCGTCGTTCGTGTAGTCGAACACGCCGCCGTCCGGCCAGGTCAGCCGGTAGAAGGGCGTCACCGGCAACAGCTCGACGTCGGTGGCAATGTCGGCGCCGCTTAAGCCCCACAATTCCTTGAGGCAGTCGGGATCGGTGATGACGGTCGGACCGGCGTCGAAGACATGGCCGTCGCGCTCCCAGAAATAGGCACGCCCGCCCGGCTTGTCCCGCGCCTCGACCACGGTCGTCGCGATCCCCGCCGACTGCAGCCGGATCGCCAGCGCCAGCCCGCCGATCCCCGCCCCCACGATCGCGGCCGTGCGGCTCATCCTATCCTCCCTGTGCGCGAAGCGCATGGGGAGGGGGACCACGCGAAGCGTGGTGGAGGGGCTGTGCACCGCATCTTCATGAAATCAATGCCCGCATCGCCCGGCCCAATGGCACCGGCGGCCGCCCGCTCAAAATCCTCATCTTGTCCCCGATGGTCGAATGCCCGGCATAGAAGCGCTCGATCAGCTCCGCCGGCAGCCGATAGAAATGCTGCAACACCTTGTATCTTTCCTCCGGCGCGGCCGCCCGGAACAGCATCCGGTCGAGCAGCCGGTAGAAGCTCCGCTCCCGCCACAGCCGCAGCGCCTCCGCCCGCAGGACCGACGCAAGCCCGCCGAAATCGGTCTGGCGCGCGATCAGCGTCGCGACGCGAACGGCGTCCGGCAGCGAATAGCCGGTGGTCGGATGGAAGAAGCCGCCGCGAAGCCCGATCCGCGCCTGGCCGTCGCCGGCCGGCCAGAAAGCATCGAAATCGCCCCCCATAGCGACCGGCAGCACGCCCACTTCCTCCTTCTCCATCGCCCCGAGGGACCAGCCCTGCGCCGCCGCATAGGCCTCGATCCGCGCCCCCACCGCCTTGGTCTGGAGCGTCGGCTCGGCGGAATAATAGGTATCCTCGATCAGAAGACGGTCCTCGGCGAAGGGCAGGCAATAGACGAACCGGTAGCCGTCGCTCTGGTCCACGCAAGCGTCCATCACGATCGGACGGTCGAGCCCGTGGGGCCGGTCGGTGCGATAGTCGCGGCCGACGAACTTCTGCCAGCCGAGATCGAGCGCGCCGAGCTGCGCCGCGCCGCGGGCGTCGATCACCGCCAGCGCCTCGATCTGTTCGTCGCCGACCCTGATCGAACGCGGGGTCAGCTCGGTGATCGAGCGGCCGAGCCGGTAGCTATCGGACGGCAAGCGGTCACGCACGAGCCGGTCGAGCAGCTCGGAGCGGCTGCTTTTATAGGCGGTCGGCAGCGTTCGGACGCGCTCCGGGAAGCGTATGTCGTAGCTCTCCCAGCGCGCCGCGACGAACGCATCGACCAGCCACCGATCCTCCGGCGCGACGTCGCTGTCGAAAAAGGACCAGACATGGTTGCCGCCGAACCGCAGCTCCTGCTCGACCAGCAGGATCGGCAGCTCCGGCCGCAGCCTGGCCAGCGCGAGCGCCGCCAGGCAGCCGGCCAGCCCGCCGCCGGCAATCACCAAAGGACGCTCCCCACGCATTCGCACCACCCTTACGCAGACCCGTCGCGCACCGCCACTCCCTCACCCTCCCACCCGGCTTTGCCGGGCGGGCCCCTCCCTCTCCCCGGGACGGGAGAGGGAAGGTGCGCGCGAAAAGACCCCTCTCCCATTTGGGGAGAGGGAGGGACCCAAGCCGACAGGCTTGGGAGGGTGAGGGCACTGATGTAAGGGAAGGGCGTGACCGCCACCGTCGCCATCGCCGCCTCGATCCTCGCCATGACGGCGATCGTCGGCCTGCGCTATCTCGCGGTGAGCGGTGGCTTCGCGTTTCTCACCCGGCTCAAGTTCCGCGGCCTCTATCGCGGCCTCGACCGGCAGATCCGACGCGAAATCGCCTGGTCGCTTGCCAGCGCCCTGATCTACGGCGCGCCGGCCGGCCTGCTCGCCTGGGGCTGGCAGGAACATGGCTGGACCCGGCTCTATACCGACGTGAACGCCTGGCCGCTCTGGTGGCTGCCCGCTTCGGTGCTGGTCTACCTGCTGCTGCACGACGCCTGGTTCTACTGGACCCATCGCTGGATGCACCGCCCGGCCCTGTTCCGGATCGCCCATGCCGTCCATCACGCCAGCCGGCCGCCGACCGCATGGGCGGCGATGAGCTTTCATCCCTGGGAGGCGGTGACCGGCGCGGTCGTCATCCCGGCCCTCGTCCTCACCATCCCGATCCACTATGCGGCGCTCGGCGTCGTGCTCGGCGTGATGACCCTGATGGGCGTCACCAACCATATGGGCTGGGAGCTGTTTCCGCGCCGTCTGGTCGAAGGGCCGGCCGGCGCATGGCTGATCACCGCGAGCCACCATCAGCGGCACCACCAGCAATATGGATGCAATTATGGACTCTATTTCCGCTTCTGGGACCGGCTCTGCGGGACGGACCGCGGGCTGGGCGCGTTCAGCCTTCCGCCTGCTCGCGCTGCCCGCGATGGCCGTGCTGCTGACGGCGCAGTCTGACGGCGCCGATGTCGAGATCCAGCTCCAGGGCCTGCGCAATGCCAACGGCCTGGTCCGGCTCTGCCTGACCCGCAACCCGGCCCATTTCCCCCAGTGCGACGGCGATCCGGCGGCGGTGAAGCACTCGGCGCCGGCCCGGAATGCGGCCAGCATCCGGCTGCGCGGCATCGCGCCCGGCGTCTATGCGCTTGCGGTGATCCATGACGAGAATGGCAATGGCCGGCTCGACAAGTTCATGGCCATCCCGCGCGAGGGCTTCGGCTTCTCCCGCAACCCGCGCATCCGGATGGGGCCGCCCCGCTTCGACGAGGTCCGCTTCCCGATTCCGGCCGCCGGCGCCCGCCAGATGGTCCAGATGAAGTACCTTCTCTGAGCTGAATTGGGGCGGCTTCCCCCGCGCCGACTTTGCCTGCATAAACAGGGGAGGGGGGCAGCATGCCGGAAGCGGTATCCCTGAATGCCGATCGCGATGAGGCGCCTGCCGCGCCGCTGCCGCCGCTGCGCGTCCTGCTGGCGGCGCCGCGTGGTTTCTGCGCCGGCGTCCGCCGCGCGATCGACGCGGTCGAGGAGGCGCTGCTCAAGTTCGGCGCGCCGGTCTATGTCCGCCGGCCGATCGTCCACAACCTCACCGTGGTGCGGGCGCTCGAGGCCAAGGGCGCGATCTTCGTTCAGGAGCTCGACGAGGTCCCCGACGGTGCGGTCGTGATCATGTCGGCGCACGGCATTCCCCGCCGCATCGCCGGCGAGGCCGATCGGCGTGGGCTGACCTGGTTCGATGCGGTCTGTCCTCTGGTCGCCAAGGTTCATCGCGAGGTCACGCGCCATCATCGCGACGGCCGCCACGTCATCCTGATCGGTCATCTCGGCCACCCGGAGATTGCCGGGACGCTCGGCCAATTGCCCGATGGTGCCGCATCGGTGGTCCAGGACGGCGAGGGCGTGCGCGCGCTCGGGCTCGGCACCGACGTCCCGGTCGCCTACGCCGTGCAGACCACTTATTCCGTGGACGAGGCCGAATCCGTGATCGCCGCGGTGCTCGAGCGCTTCGCCGACGTCGCCGCGCCGGCGAGCAGCGACATCTGCTATGCGACCACCAACCGCCAGGCCGCGATCCGGGCGATCGCCGCCGAAGTCGATGCGGTGATCGTCGCGGGCGAGCATTTCTCCTCCAATGCCTGCCGCCTCGCCGAGGTCGCCCGCGCCGTCGGCTGCGACAACGTCCAGCTCGTGGCCGATCCGGCCGAGATCGATTTCGGATCGATTGCCGGTGCGCGCGCGGTCGGCATCAGTGCCGCCGCATCGACCCC
>JAYRLF010000138.1:0-9509 GCA_041905385.1 Allosphingosinicella sp. | reverse complement strand
GGTGCTTGCGCCCGATTCGGTCAGCTAGGCCCAGTCTGCGACCTTTCAATCAGGCGGACGCCCCCGCCCTTTGGCGCGGATGCGCGCGCGACGACAGCCCCGACGGCGGCAATCCTCTCGACCTGCTCGTAGCCGTCCGCCGACAGTTGCTCGCCGAAGATATCGGGGTCGATCTCCTCATATTCGAGCCTGCAGTCCCGGCTCGCGAGCTCCGCGCTGAGCGCCTCTTTCAGCGCATCGCGCCCGCCGACGATCGCGCTGCCGGTATAAAGCAGGATGCGGCCTCCGGGGCGGAGGCGCCCGACTGCGGCAAGGGTCCAGTCGAGCGACATCTGCGCACCGAGCATGCCGCCCCCGTCGCGGTAGGTCAGACCCTTGCGATCCATGATGAAGGGAGGGTTCGCGATGAAGAGGTCGAACCCTCCGGCGATCGCATCAATGCTGTCGGCCTCGAATGTCTCGACGGCGAGCCGGGCCGCATAGGCATTGATCCGAGCGAGCCGGAGCGCCTCTGGATTGGAGTCGACCAGCTGAATTCGAGCGCCACCCATTTGCCGCGACGCGCAAATGGCCCCGACGCCGGTGCCCGTTCCCATGTCGACGAGGCGATCGGCACAGAGCGGGAGATTGGCAGCGACGAACCTCGTGAACCGGTAGCTGTCGGGACCGAGGAAGACCGCTTGCTTATCCTCGGTTGGATAGCCGGAATGAACGAAGAGGTCCTTGCCCACTCGAGACACTCGGTACCGGCAGCGAAAGCGTGGTCCGCACGGCTCCAACGCCCCTGCAAGTTCAAGCAGCGCGTGAAGATCGGGCGGAAGCAGATCGAGTTCGAAAGGCAGGTTCCATCCGAAGATGTCGTTAAAGTCGCCCGCGCCCGCCTCCGCGCGCCGGCGATACAACCGTCGGTGGGTGGCGGGCGTCGTGGTCACGAAATCATAATCGACCTGGCCGAGTCGGGACAACAAGCCCGCCAGTGCCTGATCCGCCGGCGTCAGCTCCACAGATGGGCCCGGTAGCGCTCGAAGCAGCACGCCCCGCAGCCGAGCCGGATCAGGGCACCTTCGGCGATCGCGGCGGCGCGCCGAGGATCCTCGGCAATGAGCGGACCGAGCGCCTCGCGATTCCACGCCTCGCTATGCTTGACGTCGAGCACAGCGTGGAGGTCGAAATAGTGGCGAGTCTTGCCGTCCACTCCAAGCCGGCGCATGCCTGCCGCCGTCGCAGCCGATCGACCGGGAGCAGTCAGCTCGATCACGCCGAGCGCGCCGATGGAATGGAATGCATAGCGGCGGGTCGTCGCCATCGCGGTCATGGCGTTGGCGAGAGCCAAGCTCTCCCAGACCGTGCGCTCGATTCTGGGCTTGAGCTCGAGCGCCGCGACCAAGCGGTGGAGCATGGGACCGTGCATGCCCTTGGCATTGCCGCGGCCCATCTCGTCCCAATAATTGCGGGCGAATTCGAGTTTGGCCCGCTCCGGCATGCGAACCTGGGCATAAGCGAGCAGATCTTCGAAGCCGGCCTCGCCGGCCGCTTCCTGCGTGAGGAACCAGCGCATCTGGTCCAGCGTCGCCTCCTCGGCGAGCCAGGGGAAAAGCGGGTCGCCCTGGCCGGGGCCATTTTCTTTCAGACCCTCGAACCAATCGAGGAAGCCGTCGGGGTCGGCCGGGGCCTGCGCCGCTTGTGCCGCGCATTCGGCGCGCAACTCTTCGACAAAGGCGCCTTCGAGCCGCAGCATCGTTCGATCGCGGTCGATCTGCTCGCGCCAGCCGTCGGTCGGCAGTTGCGGAACCAGCCGCTCGTGATTCCAGCGGGCGAGCCCTTGCTGGAACACGTCGCACAAGAATTGTGACGCGCGGACGCTGCCGCCGTCTAGCAAAGTCGCCATTTGTATGAAAATCCGTTTCGTTTTGCTTATTTACTAAAAGAGCAGGGCGGTTTTTTGTTCCTGATCCATAATCATGATCCAGGTTAGCTCGATGCCGATATTGGCTTCTTACGAGCAAGATCGAAACCGTCTCCGCTGCTGAGGACATGGACACAGACATTGTGCAGCGAGAGGGCCTTGTCGGACTCGCCCTCCGCCAGATTGTTGTAAGTGACGCTGCTGCCATCAACGACATAGACGGCGCCGCTCCCAATGACGCGGAAGCTGTCGCCAACAACGATCGCCGCGGTATCCTCATCGATTCCGATCCCGAGGATGCGTGGGTTGTGCGCAACCGCGCCGATCAGCCTGCCGAACCGGCCGCGCTCGGCAAAGTGCTGGTCGATGATGACGTTGCGGATCAGCCCCAGACCTGGGGCCATGTGCAGGTCGCCGATCCGATGAGTCACTGCGCTGCTGCCCCGCACTAGCATCGTCTCGCTCATTACCGATGCGCCGGCGGAGGTTCCACCGACGAGGCCGCCCCGATCGTAGAGCGCGCGCACCTTCGCCTCGATACCGCTGTCCCCGATCTGGCTCGTGATCCGCAGCTGGTCGCCACCGGAAAAGAAGATCCCGGCCGCCTCGTCGAGCACTTCGAGCTTGGCCCGGTCGCCTGCTTCCTGCCGGTCTTCGACATAGAGCTCGACCAATTCGCCGACGTCCAGGTCGGCGAATGCATCCCGATATTCTTCAAAATAGCCCTGCGGTTCGTGACTCGCCACCGTCGCGAGCACGAGCTTGCCGCCGCGTAGGCGCCTTGCCACCTCGCGCAGGATCAGGCGATCGCCGCGCGGGTCCCGATCCTCGCCGCCGCCGATGATGATCAAGCAGCCTTGGTGTCGATCCGTCATGCTTCATCCTGGTGCAGCCACACCTGCCCGCCGGGATCCCGGCTGGTCGCGACGCCAACCGCAAAGCGTGGGCTGTTGTGTGCCCAGGCGAACCGGCCGTCGTGTGTGACGAGAATGGCGCCTGCGTCCCCTCCGAGATCGAGGACTTCGCTGAGAACGTCTCTCAGCCCATCGTCGGGTCCGCGGCGCTCGAGGCGGTCGAGGACGCGCACAGCGACCGCCAGACGAGCAATCACTTCTCCTTCGCCCGACAGCGAGATCGCGCCGAGCCGGTCGTCCGCATAATAGCCGGCCCCCGGCAGGGGGCTGTCGCCGACACGTCCGGCGCGCTTTCCGGCAAGACCGCCGGTGGAGGTGGCGGCCGCGACATGTCCCATTCGGTCGCGGGCGACCGCACCGACCGTATCGTGACCCTTGTCCGCGGGACGAGCGGGTCGCCCGCCTTCTAGCGCGGGATCCAGGCCCCGCTGCCTCGCAAACCCGGTTGCGGCGGGCCCCGCCAGTAGAATTTCCTTTTCTGTGAGCAGCAGGCGGGCGGCGGCAATCGGGTGACGCAGGTCGGTGACGAGCGCGACGGCGCCGACCGCAAGATCCGCGCCGGACATGATCCCGGCACACATTTCGACGTCGCCCTGCAGGTTGGTGACCGAGCCATATCCGGCATTGAAGGTGGGGTCGTCTTCCAGCACACGTACCGACGCTTCAACTGCGTCGGTCGCGGAGCCGCCCAGTTCCAGAACATGACGGCCGGCGGCGAGGGCAACAGCGCACCCGCAACGATTGGCAGCTTCATCGGCGGCCGAAACGGGCTTCGCCCCGCCATGGACGGCCAGAACCCATTCATGCTCGTCGAACGTCTGTGGCGTTGCCATGATCTCAGTGGCCGACGAGGTAGCGATGACTTGATCTCCGGTTTAAGCCTCGTGTCGCCGGCCGTACCGGTGCGAATTCGGCAACCTGCCGCCACACACCTTCTATATCGGTTGCCGTGATCACGATCAGGTCGCCTGGACCCGCGCCTTCGAGCGCAGCCTGAACTGCATCCGTTTCGTTGACGATCAGATTGATGTTCTGCGGCAGGATGTCCTGGTCGATCGCGCCGGTTCGCATCAAATGGAGGACTTCGCCGGGGGCACGCCCACGCTTGCCAGGGTCCTCGCGCAAAAAGAGCGTATCGAAGATCCGGCCGCCGAGCCGGCCGATCTCGATGATGTCCTCATCCCGTCGATCCCCGGGGATGGACAGCACTCCCACGGTGCGTTGGTAGCGACACCGCATTCCGGCGATCATTTCGCCGAGGGCCGAAAGTCCCGCTGCATTATGGGCATAGTCGACGATTACCCTGAAGCCATGCGCGTCGTGGACGTTGAGCCGGCCGGGATTTTGTTCGAAGCTGGACTGGAAGGTCGCCAAAGCCGAACGGATCGTCTGCAGCGGCACGTCCTGCGCGACCGCGATCGCTGCTGCCGCCAGTGCGTTCGCAATATTGAACGTCGCCATTCCACGGAGGGTCGCGGGAATATCGCAGGCTTGTATGAGCACTTCGCGCCGGCCACCACGGTGCAGAACCAGGCAACCGCCCTCGTCACCCGGTTCCCGAACCAGAGCATTGCGGCCGCGATCGATATGATCCCGCAGCACCCTGGAAGTGCGCTCGCCACCGTTCAGGGAAAAGTAGATCAGTCGACCGCGCGCGCGGCGCGCCATATCAAGGGTGAGCGGATCGTCGGCATTGAGCACACTCGCGCCGTGGCGGCACACGGTTTCGGTAATCAGAGACTTCACCGCTGCCAGATCCTCGATCGTGTCGATCCCCTTCAGCCCGAGATGGTCCTCGGCGACATTGAGGACGGCGGCGACGTCGCTCTCGTCGAAGGCGAGCCCTTCGCGCAGCAGGCCGCCGCGGGCCGTCTCCAGAACAGCCAACTCGACCTCGGGATCCGACAGCACCATTCGCGCAGAGCGCGGACCCGTTGCATCGCCCTTCATCACGAGCCGATCGTCGACATAGACGCCGCTGGTCGTCGTGAGACCGACGCGCTTCCCGGTGAAGCGCATGATGTGCGCCGTCATTCGCGCGACTGTCGACTTTCCATTCGTGCCGGTGATCGCCACGATCGGGATGCGCCCGCGCGAGCCGCGCGGAAAAAGCATGTCGATCACCGGGCCCGCGACGTCGCGTGGCGGGCCTTCGGACGGTTCGAGATGCATTCGAAAACCGGGCGCGGCGTTGACCTCGATGACTCCACCGCCGGTTTCGAGCACCGAGCGCGCGATATCCACGGCGATGAAGTCGATGCCGGCAATGTCGAGGCCAACGATCGCGGCTGCGCGCCGCGCGATCTCGGCATTGTCGGGATGGATGTCATTGGTCCGATCGATCGCCGTGCCTCCGGTCGACAGGTTGGCGGTCGCGCGGAGCGTCACGATGCGATGCTCGGACGGAATGCTGGCGAGCGTCAGCCCTTCGCGCGCGATGTGCTGCTCGAGGTCATGATCGACCCTGATCCGCGTCATCACCTTTTCGTGGCCGTCGCCGCGGCGCGGATCGGCATTGATGGCGTCGATCAATTGCCGAACCGTCCTGTGCCCGTCGCCAATGACGCGTGCAGGCACTCTCTCTGCCACCGCAACGACCGCACCGTTGACCACCAGGATCCGATGGTCGTTTCCGTCGAAATATTGCTCGACGATCACGCGACGCGCATGTGTGCGCGCTGCTTCGAAGCCATCGTGAAGCTGCCCGAGATCGCGAATGTTGGTGGCGACGCCGCGTCCATGATTGCCGTCGAGCGGCTTCGTCACCAGCGGAAAACCGAGCCGGCCGGCGGCGCTGTTGGCCTCGTGCAGTGAGGAAATGACCTCTCCCCGGGGCACTGGGATGCCGGCGCGCGCCAGCAGCGATTTCGTCAAATCCTTGTTGCCTGCGATGTCGACGGCAATCTGGCTTGTCCGACCCGCGATGCTCGCGCGCAGCCGCTGCTGGTGGACTCCATAACCGAGTTGGACGAGGCTGCCGTCGTTCAGCCGGGTGACGGGAATTCCCCGTCGGCGCGCCTCATCGACCAGAGAAGCCGTCGTCGGACCGAAATCGGCGCGACGCGCAAGCTGCCACAGGTACGCCAGGCGCGCATCCAGGGAATAGGGCTCATCTGCGGCGGCAACGCGGCCGAGTTCCGCGACCCCCTTCAGCGCATCCGGCAACAGGCTGTCCAGCAGCTCGAGCGCCGCGCGGCCCGCATAGCGGCCGACAGCCTCGTCGCGATAGGCGAACATGACATTGTAGACGCCCGGTCGCCCCCTTACGGAACGCGTTTTGCCACGTGTCACGCGATGGCCAGCCATCGTCTGGAGCTCGAGCGCCACATGCTCGGCGATATGGCCGAACCAGGTTCCTTCGCGCAGGCGCTCGACAAAACCGCCGCGGCGGCGACGCGAACAGCCATGCCGCTCGAGGCCGGGCAACGCCTCCAGCAGCGCCTCCGCAAAACCCGCGATCCGATCGCTCGGCCAATCTTCCAGCCGGCCGAGGTCGAGCTGGATCCTGACCATCGGCGTATGGCTGTAATAATGGGGGCCGCGATAGACGCCGGTTTCGACGACAGTTGCCGGTTGGGTGAGCAGGCGCGTCGCTGCATCGGACGCGTGCCCGAAGAAAAGAGATTCGTCTCCCAAGACCACGCTCCGCAATTCTTCGCCGCCGAGGACCGGGGGCGGGAATTAGTGTGTCGATACAATCATCAATGCGCGATTTCCGTTCCGCGACATTCTCACTAACCAAAGTTAGGCGAGCCCCCCGAGCGGGCTCGGCTAGGACCGATCAGATGCCGTGCGAAAAAACGACAGCATTCTCGGCGCTTCGGTTGATCCCCAAAAAGACCGCCTATATAGGCCTTCAGCCTTGGGGCCTCTCGGAGACGTGGGTGAGTGGCTGAAACCAGCGGTTTGCTAAACCGCCGTAGGGGGATTACTCCTACCGAGGGTTCGAATCCCTCCGTCTCCGCCAGCCCAAGGACAAAAGCCGCTTTCGCCTGACCGCGGCGATCCAGCCCGCGCCGTCAATTTTGCGTGCGCAGCTGCTCCATCGAGACGTCCGGAATGGTACCTTCGTCGGCGATCCGTGCAGCGAAGCCGGGGTCCGGCGAACCGTCCGCGCGATGTGCATCCTCGCCGCTCCGCCCGGATCGCGCGTTCCTTGATCGACTTGCCAACGCGAAGGCCCCGAGGGCTCCCGCGGCAAGAGCCGCCGCGATGCCGCCCGAGCGTCGCCAGCTCATGCGTTTCCTCGCCATATTCTTTCCTTTCCTGGCATGTCGCGCCGGCGCCGAGGCGTTGGCGTCCGATGCGCATCGGCAATGATCGATCAGTCGGACTTGGCGGGCGCGTTGGCGTTGCCACGGGAGCCGACGGGTTCGTCGCCCAATTGGCCGGTGCCGTGATAACCCATGCGGGACTGGCCGCCATGTCCCATGAAATCGTCCGGACCAGGCTTGTCGGCTTCTTCGTCTTCGTGAGGACGCGGATATGCGCCGCCCTGGCTGTCACCGCCGCCGCGCAACTTCTCGTCGGATACGGTTTGGATCCTGTTTGTCCTGTCGGTCATCGATCAGCTCCAGTCTGTCCCGGTCTGATCGGCGTTCCAAGCGCGATCAGTCCCTGTAGCAAAGATGCTGCCGGCTTCCGGTTCCAAGTTTCCGTTCTTCCCTAACAAGGCTCAGGAAGATTCCCGGCAGAATGGGTTGGTCAGGGTTCGATGGACACCTAGGCGGCGGGCTCGTGGCGGCTTAGCATCGGCGAACGGGATCGGAGGTCGTCTGCAATGTTCCGAAAGCTTGCCGCCGCGGTGTTATTGATTGCCTTGGGGAAATCCGGCCCGGCGCTTGCCGACGAGCGGGCGTTCGAGGCGGCGCTCGGCGATTTCCGCCGGCTTCATCGCGCCGAGACGCGACGCGCCAACATTGCCGGCAGCAGCTTCTACTTCATCCGCGACGGCCGCACCGTCGCGGCGGATCATCTCGGCGAGCAGGATGCCGACGCGCATGTCCCGGTCGACGCGCGGACCATCTATCATTGGGCGTCGATCACCAAGACGATGACCGGGATCGCGATCATGCAGCTGCGCGACCGCGGCCTGCTGTCGCTCGACGATCCGATCACCCGCTACGTCCCCGAGCTCGCCCGGGTCCACAATCCCTTTGGCGACACCAGCGCCGTCACCATCCGCCATCTGATGAGCCACAGTGCCGGTTTCCGCGGCGGCACCTGGCCGTGGCGCGACCAGGAATGGCAGCCGTTCGAGCCGCCGGGCTGGGCGCAGCTCGAGGCGATGCTGCCCTACACCCAGATCCTGTTCCGCCCGGGCTCGCGCTTCTCTTATTCCAATCCGGGCATCGTCTATCTCGGCCAGGTGATCGAGCGGCTGAGCGGCGAGGATTTCGAGGTCTATGTCGACAAGAACATCCTGCGGCCGCTTGGCATGCACGACAGCTATTTCGACCGGACACCGCCGCACCTGCTGCGGCATCGGTCGCACTCCTATTATATCCGGGGCGGCCGGCGGGTCGCCGCGCCGTTCGACGTCGACACCGGCGTCACCGTCTCGAACGGCGGCCTGAACGCGCCGCTTCCCGACATGGCCCGCTATGTCGCTTTCCTGCTCGGCGATCCTGCGCGCCAGGCCGACTATGACCTCGTCCTCAGGCGCGCCTCTCTCGAGGAGATGTGGCGGCCGGTGATCGGCGCCGGCGACGACTTCACCCAAGGACGGATGGCGCGGACCACCCAGAGCGGGCTCAGCTTCTTCGTCGATGCCGCCGGGCCGGTTCGGTTCATCGGCCACAATGGCGATCAGAACGGCTTTCGCGCCTATCTCAACCTGTGCCCCGACCAGCGCGCGGGGAGCCTGCTGGCGTTCAACACGGAGACGCGGGGCGTGCAGAACGCGCCGGGCAATCGAGACATGGCGGAATCGCGGGTGGCGCTGGCGACGGATCGGTTGTGCGAGGCTCTGGCGCGGTGAGCTGGCTGTGAGCCCCTCTCCTTTAGGGGAGGGGTCGGGGTGGGGTGGGCGTTGGAGCAGCTTCGCCGCAACCGAAATCAGTTCGACCGCCGTACCCCACCCCTTACCCCTCCCCTGAAGGGGAGGGGCTTGTTTTGGCCTGCTACGGCCGCAGCTGCGTCCGCTCCACGGCGCGGGCGTCCACGGCGGCGCGGCTGAACAGCATCGGCAGCATCTCGCCGGCGATCCAGGGCGCGTAGAGGTCGCGATAGTGGGAAGATCGGGGGTCGTTCGAATTGCCGGGCAGGTTCAGCCAGACGCTGTTGTCCCAGGCGCCGACGTCGATCACTTGCAAATAGGAGGCGCCGCCGCTCACCGTCCAGGCGCCGCCGCGCACCCAGCGCGCCATCACGGTGTAGCTGTCGCCGCCCGAGCCGCCGCCCTCGATCGGCGGGAAGGCGGCGGCGATCGCCGGGATCCGCGACAGGGGATGACGGATGCGGACCTGGTGGAGCGTGCCCCAGCGCCAGGCGGCCGGATCCGGCCCCAATTGCTCCTGCGCTTGTGTCCAGGCGGCCGCCAGCGCGCCGTCGAACAGTTCGTCCCGTGCCCGCGCCGGATCGGCGCCGAGCCGGGCATCGGGACGCGCGAGCAGGTTGAGCAGGACCGAAGGCGCGATCTCGTCGACCAGCTCCCGGCCGCGCTCGGGCACGATCGCGGCCAGCATCCG
>JAYRLF010000572.1:754-1823 GCA_041905385.1 Allosphingosinicella sp. | reverse complement strand
ACCGACGAGAGCTGGCTCGACGCCAAGCTAGCATCCGGCACGCCGCAGGTCGCCTATATCGGCTTCGACGCCACCGCGGATTCGCTGCATGCGGGCAGCCTCGTGCAGATCATGCTGCTGCGCCTGTTCCAGCGCACCGGCCACCGCCCGCTCGTGCTGATGGGCGGCGGCACCACGAAGATCGGCGATCCCTCGGGCCGCGACGAGACGCGCAAGCTCCTGTCCGACGAGGACATCGCCGCCAATACCCGCGGCATCCGGCGGATCTTCGACAAGTTCATCGATTTCGGCCCCGGCAAGGCGCTGTCGACCGACAATGCCGAATGGCTGGACACGCTCAAATACATCCCGCTGCTGCGCGACGTGGGCCGCCACTTCTCGGTCAACCGCATGCTGTCGATGGACTCGGTCCGCCTGCGCCTCGAGCGCGACCAGCCGCTGTCGTTCATCGAGTTCAACTACATGGTCCTGCAGAGCTTCGATTTCGTCGAGCTCGCCAAGCGCCACGGCTGCATCATGCAGATGGGCGGCTCGGACCAGTGGGGCAACATCGTGATGGGCGCCGAACTGGGCCGGCGCATGGCCGGGCTCGAGCTGTTCGGCCTGACCACGCCCCTGCTGACGACCGCCTCCGGCGCCAAGATGGGCAAGACCGCCGCGGGCGCGATCTGGCTCAATGCCGACCGGCTGGGGCCTTACGACTATTTCCAGTACTGGCGGAACACCGAGGACGCCGACGCGGTGCGCTTCCTCAAGCTGTTCACCGACCTGCCGCTCGACGAGATCGCGCGGCTGGAGAAGCTTGCGGGCGCGGAAATCAACGAGGCGAAGAAGATCCTCGCCTTCGAGGTGACGAAGCTGTGCCACGGCGAGGCCGCCGCCGCCGAGGCGGCGGAGACCGCACGCCGCACCTTCGAGCAGGGCATGGCCGCCGAAGGCCTGCCGACGTTCGAAGTGCCGGGCAGCGAACTGGCGGGCGGCATCGCCGTCCTCGACCTGTTCGTTCGCGCGAAGCTCGCGGCATCGAAGGGCGAGGCCCGGCGCCTTGTCCAGGGCAAGGGCGCCCGGC
>JAYRLF010000572.1:0-744 GCA_041905385.1 Allosphingosinicella sp. | reverse complement strand
CGGAAAGAAGCGCCACGCGCTCGTGCGCGCGGTCTGACCCAACGACCGGTCTAGCGGGCGTTCGAGTTGTCGATGAGCGGCGGCGCCGGCTCGGCCGCATCGGACGGCAGCGCCGTGCCGCCGCCCGAGAACACGCCGAACAGCCGCCGCAGGAAGCCCGGCGCCAGTGTCGAAAGCGGATTGACGCTGATCTGCGGATCGCCGGTCGCGCCCTTCGCGCGATAGGTGGCCGCAAAGACGCCAGACCCGCGCTCGCCGACGAGCAGCTGGCCCAGGATCGGGATGTTGCCGAGGATCGAGTTGACGGCGTAGGCCGGCACGAGCGTTCCCTCGAGATCGATCGTGTCCTCGTCGAGATCGAGGACGCCGCGCGCGGTCACGCCCAGCGCCGGGCCGTACATGCGGCCCTCGCGGATCTCGAGGCGCGGATCGGGCCATACGAAATCGGCGTCGAAGCGCGAGAAGCCGATGCCGTCGCCGCGCAGGCTGTCGAGAATGCCGGTCAGCAGCGCCACCGACAGCAGCCGCGCGAACCCCGGCGCGTTGACGACGCGGAAATTCTCGATCGACATCTTGCCGACCACCGCACCGTCGCTGCGCGCGGGATCGAGCGCACCGGAAATCTCGAAGCGGCCGCCCACGGCGTTCGGCGTGACGTCGAGCGCCTTCAGCAGCGCGCCGGCGTCCTCGGCATGGCCATCGAGGCGCCCGCTGCCGCCTTTCCCGATATCGAGGCGCACCTCG
>JAYRLF010000137.1:0-9569 GCA_041905385.1 Allosphingosinicella sp. | reverse complement strand
CAATCGGATCTTCTCGCCGTCCGAAATCGAGATCGAAGCGGCGCAGCGACTGGTCGAGGCCGCAAGCGGCGGCGCCGAGCGCTATGAGGGGCGGATGATCGAGCGCATGCATGTCGAGCAGGCGGAGGCGCTGCTGGCGCGGGCGCGGCGCTGACCGCCGAATCGCTTGCGCCACCAGGGCGCCATCCTTAAGCAGCCCCATGTTCTCGCGCCTCATCCGCGGCCTGACGCCGCTCGCCGTCCTCCTCGCTTCAGCCTCCTTTGCCCAGCGCCCTGCCGACCCGCCGGTGACGCCCGCCGACATGATGCGGCACATCGAGCGGCTCGCCAGCGACGAGTTTGAGGGCCGCGCGCCCGGAACGCCCGGTGAGCAGCGCACCACCGCCTATATCATCGAACAGCTGCGCGCCCGTGGGCTCGAGCCGGCGGGCGAGAATGGCAGCTGGCTGCAGCCCGTCGCCCTCGTGGAGCGGACACCGCAGTCAAGCCGCGCGCAATGGACCGCAAACGGCCAGGCGGTCAGCTTCGACGCCAACGACCTGCTTCTGATCGGCAACCAGCCCAACATGCGGGTCGACAATGCCCCGGTGATCTTCGCCGGCCATGGCGCGCGCCTGCCGGACCGCGGCATCGACCAACTCGCCGGCGTCGACGTGCGCGGCGCGATCGTCTTCATCCTCGTGCAGGGGCCGGGCGTTCCCGGCTTTCCACCGCTCGCCCGCCGTGCGCTCGACGTCAGCCAGGCCGGCGCCGCCGCCGTGATCGCGATCGTCGGGCCGGAAGTCCCCTGGAACGTCGCGCGCACCGCCTCTGGCCGGCCTGTGACCCGGCTCGATTCCGTGCCGGTGCCGGGGCTCAGCGGGATCATGCCGATCGCGGCCGCCCAGCGCCTGATCGAGGCCGGCGGCGGCGACCTCAACCGACTTCTCAACGAACAGCCGGGCTCGTCCTTCCGTGCCGTCACGCTGCCGCTGCGGGCGTCGCTCGAGGCGACGACCGGCATCAACCGCTACGCCAGCAACAATGTCGTCGGCCGGATCCGCGGCAGCGGAGCGACCAATGAATCGCTGCTGCTGCTTGCCCATTGGGATCATTTCGGCATCTGCCGGCCGGAAGGCGCTGCCGACCGGATCTGCAACGGCGCGGTCGACAATGCGAGCGGCGTCGCGATGATGATCGAAGTGGCGGGGCGTCTCGCCCGCCAGCCACGGCCGCAACGCGACATATTGGTCCTCGCCACCACCGCCGAGGAAAGCGGCCTGCTTGGCGCCGACCATTTCGCCCATCATCCGCCTGTCCCGATCAATTCGATCGTGGCGGCGATCAACATGGACACGGTGGCGATCCATCCGGCCGGCGAGCCGGTCGCGATCCTCGGCCGCGGCAATGCCGAGCTGGACGGAATCATCGAAGCGACGGCTTCCGCCATGGGACGGCGGATCGACAGCGACAATGAGGTCGACGCCTTCGTCCAGCGGCAGGACGGCTTCAAGCTGGCCCAGGTCGGCGTTCCCTCGGTCATGGTCGGCGGTTCCTTCTCGAACATGAGCCTGCTCAACAGCTTCCTCGAGGGCGCCTATCACAAGCCGGAGGACCAGCTCGGTGGCCGGATCGTCCTCGACGGCGCCGCCGAGGATGCGACCCTGACCGTCGAGCTGGCACGGCGCCTGGCCGACCCGGCCGTCTATCGCCGGGCCGCGCCGGCCCAGGCCCAGTAGGAGGCGGCCGTTGGCGAACGACATTCCTCTCGGCCTTACCTTCGACGACGTCCTGCTGAAGCCCGCCGAATCTTCGGTGCTGCCAAGCCAGGCCGACACCAGGACCCGCGTTTCGCGCGAGATCGGGCTCAACATCCCGGTCCTCTCCTCGGCGATGGATACGGTCACCGAGGCCGACATGGCGATCGTGATGGCGCAGCTGGGCGGCCTCGGCGTGCTTCACCGCAATCTCGACATCGAGGCGCAGGCGGCCGCGGTCCGCGCGGTGAAGCGCTACGAGAGCGGCATGATCGTCAATCCGATCACGATCCGGCCCGACCAGACGCTCGCCGACGCCCGCGAGCTGATGGAACGGCATAAGATTTCCGGCATTCCGGTGACCGAGCCGGATGGCCGCCTGGTCGGCATCCTGACCAACCGCGACGTCCGCTTCGCCGAGAATCCGCGCCAACGGGTGTCCGAGCTGATGACCCGCGACAATCTCGCCACGGTCGGCCCCGGCGTCGGCCAGGACGAGGCGCGCCGGCTGCTCCACCAGCGCAGGATCGAGAAATTGCTGGTGGTCGATGCGGACAATCGCTGCATCGGCCTGATCACGGTCAAGGATATCGAGAAAGCGGTCACCTATCCCAACGCGACCAAGGACAGCGCCGGCCGGCTGCGGGTCGCGGCGGCGACGACGGTAGGCGACCTCGGTTTCGAGCGCAGCCAGGCGCTGGTCGATGCCGAATGCGACCTGATCGTGATCGATACCGCCCATGGCCACAATCGCGAGGTCGCCGCGGCGGTCGAACGGATCAAGCGCAGCTCCAACGCGGTCCAGGTGGTCGCCGGCAATGTGGCGACGCGGGAGGCGACCAAGGCTTTGATCGATGCCGGTGCCGATGCGGTGAAGGTCGGGATCGGGCCCGGGTCGATCTGCACCACCCGTGTCGTCGCCGGGGTCGGCGTGCCGCAGCTCACCGCGATCATGGATTGCGCCGAGGAGGCGGCCAGGAGCGGAACGCCGGTGATCGGCGACGGCGGCCTGCGCACCTCGGGCGACGTCGCCAAGGCGCTCGCCGGCGGCGCTTCGGCAGTGATGATCGGCTCGTTGCTGGCGGGCACCGAGGAAGCGCCGGGCGAGACCTTCCTCTATCAGGGCCGCGCGTACAAATCCTATCGCGGCATGGGCTCGGTCGGGGCGATGGCGCGCGGCTCCGCCGACCGTTATTTCCAGCAGGATATCAAGGACCAGCTCAAGCTCGTCCCGGAGGGGATCGAGGGCCAGGTGCCCTATAAGGGCCATGCCAGCGACGTGATTCACCAGCTCGTCGGCGGCGTGAAGGCGGCGATGGGCTATACTGGCGCGGCCACCATCGCCGACCTTCAGAAGGCGCAGTTCGTCCGCATCACCAATGCCGGCCTGCGTGAAAGCCATGTCCATGACGTCACCATCACCCGCGAGGCGCCCAATTATCCGGTGCGCTGAGCGTCGGGCCGACGCCGGCGGGCTTGTTTTTCGCGACCGGATGATGGAGCCTTCGCGCCCGGCCAATTGTCCGGCCGGCGATCAATGGGGGATCCGCGATGCGAAAGACGATGATGGGAGCCGGCTCCGCCGGGATGCTGCTGGCTGCCGCCACCTTGCTGTCGGGTTGCGTCAACGTTTCGAGCATGGACTGCGCCGAGATCGCCGACCAGGCGAAGCGAATCTCGGAAAGCCAGCCGATTCAGATCCGCAACGTCACCAATGCGCAGGAGACGTCCCGCAACGATTCAGAAGCGCGCTGCACGGCCACCGTCGAATTGAGCGACGGCCGCAGCACGACCGTCTATCTGAAGGCCTATGAAGAGGGCTCGAACACGATGGTCGCTTATCAGGAGACCCAGTTCGAATAGAACCAGCGGAGCAGCGGGGGCGGCGCGGTGACGCCGTCTGCGCGCATGCAATCCGCGATCGAGCTGATCGATCTCATCCTCGATTCGGCCAGACAGGGCGGCGCGGCCGCGGACACGCTGATCGCCCGCTATTTCAAGACCCGGCGCTATGCGGGATCCAAGGACCGCCGCACCGTCCGGGACCTCGTCTTTCGCGCGATCCGCAGGGCAGGGGAGGTGCCGCCATCGGGACGCTCGGCGATGATCGGGCTTGCAGCGGCCGATCCCGCCTTGCTGCCCCTGTTCGACGGTTCGCCGCACGGACCGGCGCCGATCGCGCCGGGCGAACCCGACGCGACGGCCGGCGTCGCGCCGGCCTGGCTGCTGGCGCGCTTCGATCCGCTGATCGGAGAGGAGGAAAGGGGGGCCTTGCTCGAGCGCGCGCCGCTCGACCTCAGGGTCAATCGTCTCAAGGGCGAACGCGATCAGGCGATGGCGCTGTTCGAAGGCAGCGTTGCGACCCCGCATTCGCCGCTTGGGTTGCGCCTGCCCGAAGGCAGCCAGGTCGAAACCAGCGAAGCCTGGCGAAGCGGCCTCGTGGAAGTCCAGGATGAAGGCAGCCAATTGCTTTGCCTCGCCTGCGAGGCCCGGCCAAACCGCGTCGTCGTCGATCTCTGCGCCGGCGCGGGCGGCAAGACCCTGGCTTTGGCGGCAGAGATGGAGGATCGGGGCCGCCTGGTCGCATCGGACGCGGACCGCGCCCGCCTGGCCCGAATGACGCCCCGGCTCGCACGCGCCGGCGTGACGATGGTCGAGCCGCTGCTGCTCGATCCGGGCCGCGAAGCGGAGCGGCTGTGCGGGATCGAAGCCGACCTCGTCCTGGTCGACGCGCCCTGCTCCGGCAGCGGCACCTGGCGCCGCAATCCCGAAACGCGCTGGCGGATCACCCCCGAGCGACTGGGAAAGCTCGTGAAGCTCCAGGCGCATCTGCTTGATGTTGCGTCGGAACTTGTCCGCCCCGGCGGTCGTCTGGTCTATGCGGTCTGCTCGCTGCTCGCCGAGGAGGGACGCGAACAGGCCGCGTCGATGACGGCCCGTTCATCGCTTGTTCGGGACCAGCTCTCTATCCCGGCGGGACGGCCCGCGGGTGATGGAATGCTGCTGAGCCCGGGGCGGGACGGCACGGACGGCTTTTTCGTCGCGTGCTGGAAGCGCCCATGCTAAGCATGAACCGATTGCTTATGGAGTATTTGATGCGTTTGCTGCCGATCACTCTCACGCTCGGGCTTGCCGCAGCGACCATGGCCAGCGCCGGCCAGGGCCAGCGCGCCGACGATCAGATCGACCCGCGCTCGGTCGCGCTCGTCCAGGAGGCCCAATCCTTGACCGGCGCAGGCCGCCACAATGACGCGATCGACCTGCTCGAGACCGCGCTCGCGGTCGATCCGGGCAATCGCGGCGCCTATATCGCGCTCGCCCGGGTCGCCCAGGCGCAGCGCCTGCCGGGCAAGGCCCTTCGTCTCTATGCCGATGCGCTGAGGCTCGAGCCCAATGACGTCGAGGCGCTCGGCGGTCAGGGCGAAGCCTATGTCCAGCGCGGTGCCGTCGATCGCGCGCGCTCGAACCTCGAGCGGGTCCGGCGTCTGTGCGGCCAGAATTGCGGGGCGGCCGACCGGCTCGCCGCGGCAATTACCCGCGGGCCGCCCGCCGAGGCGCTGGCGGCACAGCAGCCGACTCCGACACCGCCGGCCCAGCCGCGGCGCAACTAAGCGTCAAGCGCGCGCGCCAGCGCGACGAAATCAGCCACGGCGAGCGTCTCGGCACGGCGCTCCGGATCGATGCCGAGCTGCTCGAGCGCATCGAGCGCGCTCGGAACCGATGCGAGCGAGCGGCGCAGCATCTTGCGCCTCTGGCCGAATGCGGCTGCCGTCAGCCGCTCCAGCGTCGCCGCGCGGACGCCCGTCGGCTGCGCCGCCGGAACGATGTGCACGACCGCCGACATCACCTTGGGCGGCGGCACGAAGGCGGAACGATGGACCTTGAGGGCGATCGCGGCCTGCGCGCGCCACTGGGCCAGGACCGCGAGCCGGCCATAGGCGCCGGTGCCCGGCTTCGCGACGATCCTCTCGGCGACCTCGCGCTGGAACATCAGGGTCAGCGATTTCCACCAGGGCGGCCAGGCCTCGCCGCCGAGCCAGCGGACCACCAGGGCGGTGCCGACATTATAGGGCAGGTTGGCGACGATATGAGCCGGGCCGATCTCGCTCGGCTCGTCGATCGCCAGCGCATCCCCCTCGATGACGCGCAGCTTGGCCGGGAAGGCGGATGCCAGCTCGCCGAGCGGCGTCAGACATCTCTTGTCGCGTTCGACCGCCACCACCTCGGCGCCGGCCCGAAGCAGGGCCCGGGTCAGTCCGCCGGGGCCGGGTCCCACCTCATAAGCGCGTTCGCCGGCAAGCGGCCCGGGCACTTTCGCAATCCGGTCGAGCAGCTGCTCGTCGAGGATGAAGTTCTGGCCGAGCGCCTTGGACGCGCTGAGCCCGTGGCGCGCGATCACCTCGCGGAGCGGCGGCAGTTCCGTCACGCCGAGGCGAGGCGCTGGACGCACTCTCCCGCGGTGCGGATCGCCGCGATCATCGCGCGCGGATCGGCGCGATTCTGTCCGGCAATGTCGAAGGCGGTGCCATGATCGGGCGAGGTGCGGACGATCGGCAGGCCGAGCGTCATGTTGATCCCTTCTTCGAAATGAAGCGTCTTCAGCGGGATCAGCGCCTGATCGTGATACATGCACAAAGCGAGGTCATATTGGCTGCGCCGGGCGCCATGGAACATGACGTCCGGGGGGTTCGGCCCGCTGACGTCATAGCCTTCGTCGCGGAGCCGCTCGATCGCCGGCGCCACCACCTCGATCTCCTCACGACCGAGCTGACCCTGCTCGCCGGCATGCGGATTGAGCCCGGCGACGGCGACACGCGGCTGCTCGATGCCGAACTGGCGCTGAAGGCCGCGGATCGCGGACCGCCCCTTGTTGACGATCGCGTCTACCGTCAGCGCCTGGGGCACGTCCTTGAGCGGGATGTGGGTCGTCACCGGCACGACCCGGAGGGTCGGCCCGGCCAGCATCATCGCGATCAGGTCGCGCGAGACGCCGCAGCGTTCGGCGATGAACTCGGTCTGCCCCGGATGGACGAAGCCGACCGAATAGAGCCGGGCCTTGGAGACCGGTCCGGTGACGAGACCCGACGCGGCCCCCGACCGGGTGAGGCCGACGGCCAGCTCGAGCGCGTCGAAGGCGTTGCGCGCGCCGACGAGATCGAGGCTGCCCGGAGGAACGGTCGAATCGGCGACATGGATCACCGGCAATGCCGACGAAAAGGTCGCCTTGGCCTCGCCAGGGTCGGAGATGATCTCGACCGGCCCGTCCCAGACGCGCTCGAAGGCCGCGGAATCGCCGACCGCGAAGAAGGGCGCGAGCCCTTCCGCCTGGCGGCGTGCCCAGCTTTTGGCGATCACCTCGGCGCCGATGCCGGCTGGATCTCCGACCGAGACCGCGAGCGGCGCCGTCTCCATCTCAGCGATAGTCGATCACCGCATCGCGGCGAAGGTCGCGAAGGTAACGCTGCGCGCGGCGGCCGACGCGGTCCTGCATCAGCGAATCGGCGACCTGCTCCGCAGTCGGTCCGGTTGCCGGCGGCGGCTCGTCGCGGCCGCACAGGACGAGGACGCTGACCCGTTCGGCCGATCCGAACGGCTGGGTCGCCTGGCCGATGCTGAGGTTCAGCAGGGTCGCCTGAAGCGGCGGCGGCAGGTCGCGCACGCGCACCTGATCGTTCGAAACCAGTTCCGCGCCGATCCCGCGCGCCGCTTCGGCCGCGCCGCCGCATCCGCCCATCGACTGGGTCGCCTGGGCGAGCTGGCGCGCCCGCGCCTGGGCTTGGGACTCGCTCGTGCCGGAAGGCAAGGCGATCGACATCTGCAGCAGGCTCAATTGCGCATCGCGCGGGTCGGCGACGAGGATCTGGCGGGAATCGACCAGGGCGACGACCGAGAAGCCGCCCGGAACCGGAATCGGATCGCTGATCGCGCCGACCGGCATCTGCTGCACCAGGGTGGCAAGCTCGGGCGGCAGCTGCTCGGCGCGGACCCAGCCGAGGTCGCCGCCGACCGCGGCAGTCGAGGCTTCGGAGAATTGGCGCGCATAAGCGCCGAACGAGGCGCCGCTGCGAACCTGCTGGACCATCCGGGCCGCATTGGCCTGGACCTCGCGCGAGGTTTCCGGAGTGGCCGACACGAAGATCTCGGCGACGCGATATTCGGCGGTGCCGCGCGAGGCGTTGAGGCGGTCGAGGATCGCCTGCACCTCTTCCTCGCCGACATTGACGAACGGCTCGATCTGGCGGCCGAGCACCCGCTGCCAGGCGATCTCGCCGCGGATCTGGCGCTTCAGCGACCGATCGGACGAGCCGACGCTGCGCAGATAGGCGGCGAAGGCCGCGGGCTGCTGGCCGAAATTGTTGGCGACGCGATTGAAATATTGGTCGACCTCGCGACTCTCGACCGTGATCTCATTCTGCTGCGCGGCCTGGATCTGCAGGGTCTCGTCGATCAGGTTGCGGAGCACCTGGGCGCGGACGCGCTGCAACTCCTCGGGCGGCAGCTGGACGCGCTGCGAGGCGACGATCAGGGCAAGCCGCTGGTCGATGTCGCTCTCGGTGATGACCTCGCCGTTGACGATCGCTGTCGCCTTGCGGACGCCGCCCGTGGCCGGACCGACGAAACGGACATTGTCGGGAATGTTGAGGCCGGTGCTGGGCGGCTGGCTGGTCTGCGCCGCCGCCATGACCGACAACAAGGGCGCGCCCAGCACGATCGCAGCCCTTGGAAACCTACCGAGCTTCATCATTCCTCCAATGAAAGCAGGCGGCTAGCCTGCCAGAATATTGCTGAACCACAGCTGAGCACCGTCTAGCGTCCAAGGTTCTTGAGCGCCACCCGGATCAGGAAGGTGTTGCCGCGTCGGGCGTCCCCCGTCGTCTCATAGTCGCGGCGCCAGGTAAGTCCAAGCTCGATACATTCGTCGTCATAGGAAATGCCGAGGCGATGGCGGATCGGCTCGAAGCCGTCCGACAGGGAGAAGGGATCCTCGCGCCGCCCGGTCAGGTCGACGATCGCCGACCCGAAGATCGACCAGTAGCGCGCAAAGCGGACGCGGCCGCCGAACCGGACCTCCTCGCGGTCGCGCAGATCCTCGAGCGCCGGATCGATGTCGCGGTCCAGCCGGAGGTAGCCGATCGTCGCATAGGTCTGGCGGCCGCCGATCGTCGCGTCGATTTCGTTGCGCCGGATCGCGAGATTGTCCTTGTCGAGGCGGAAACGGTGGGTGAAATTGACCCAGCGGCCGACCCGTACGGTGGTGCGGCCGACGAAATCCGAAAAGCGCCCGGAAAGGCCGGTGCCCGGCGGCAGGATCGTCGCCCGCGTGCTCAGCCGGTAGCTCTGGCCGATATTGGTGCGGACGGCGACGCCGGGCAGGTCGATCGCCCAGTCGGCGCCGTAAGTCACGCGGGTGCCGTCCTCCCAGCGATCGTAGCCGGGGAAGCGGTTGAGGGCGAACAGGTTCGAATCCTCGAGGTCGACCGAGCGCGCATCCTCGTTCGGAATTTCCAGGTTTGGGGTCGGCGGCGAGGCGACGAGCTGCAGCCGCGGCGTCAGCCGCTGCGTCCCGCCGGCGAAGCTGCCAATGAACGGCCATTTGACGTCGATCGCGACCGCGCCGATCGCACGCGCGCTCCAGCCTTCGCTGCCGCGATAGATGGCGGTGTCGGTGAGATCGGTGTCGTTGGCATGATAGAGATCGCCGCGCGCATAAGCGGTGAGCACGATCTCCTGGCCCATTCCGGTGATTCCGCGCCTCTCCCACAAGGCGCTGGCAAAGGCGCGCTGGCTGTCCTGTCCCTCCGGCCGCAGGATGGCGAGACTGTTCGCCTGCAG
>JAYRLF010000136.1:0-9577 GCA_041905385.1 Allosphingosinicella sp. | reverse complement strand
GGATTTCGGGCTGCCGGTCGTGATCAAGGCGGACGGGCTCGCCGCCGGCAAGGGGGTGATCATCGCGGACACCAAGGAAGGCGCGCTCGAGGCGCTCGGCCAGATGTTCGAGGGCAGCTTCGGAGGCGCCGGCGAAGCGGTGGTCGTCGAGGAGTATATGGAGGGCGAGGAGGTCAGCG
Organism: Allosphingosinicella sp.; assembly: GCA_041905385.1. Lineage (GTDB taxonomy): Bacteria > Pseudomonadota > Alphaproteobacteria > Sphingomonadales > Sphingomonadaceae > Allosphingosinicella. The sequence continues at coordinate 9,398 of JAYRLF010000136.1, read as the reverse complement.
TCTTCGCGCTGGTCGACGGCGAGACGATCGTGCCGTTCGGCTCGGCACAGGACCACAAGCGCGTCGGCGATGGCGACACCGGGCCGAACACCGGCGGCATGGGCGCGTACAGCCCGGCCTCGATCTTCACGCCCAGGCTGCAGCGGCGCGTCATCGACGAGATCCTCAAGCCGACCGCCGAGGCCCTGGCCGCGGCCGGAACGCCCTATTCCGGACTGCTTTATGCGGGACTGATGCTGACCAAGGAGGGGCCGAAGCTGGTCGAATATAATGCCCGCTTCGGCGACCCTGAATGCCAGGTGCTGATGATGCGCCTCGAAAGCGACCTGCTGGCGCTGATGCTGGCCACGGCGAAGGGCGAGCTGGCCTCGGCGCCGACGCCGAAATTCGCGAAGGAGGCCGCTCTGACGGTCGTGATGGCCGCCCAGGGCTATCCCGGAATCCCGAAGAAGGGCGGCGCGATCGGCAAGCTGGAGGAGGCGGCAGGCAAGGACGTGAAGCTGTTCCAGGCCGGTACCGCGCTCAGCAACGGCCGGCTGGTCGCCGCCGGCGGCCGCGTCCTCAACGTCACCGCGCGCGGAAAGTCGGTCGCCGAGGCGCAGCGCAAGGCCTATCGCGCCGTCGACGCCGTGGATTTCCCGAGCGGATTCTGCCGCCGCGACATCGGCTGGCGCGAGATCGAGCGGCTCAAGAAGGCGAAGCCCTGAGGTGACGGGGGGCGAGCAAGCTTCTATGGTGGCCTTGAGCAGGAGAGAGGCATGTCGAACTGGCTCAAGCTGCTGATCGGCGCCGCGGCGGCGCTGGCCACCGGTTTGATCAGCCACGGCCCGCTGGGCCGCGGCGAAGCCTTCGCGATCTCGCTCGAGGCGCGCGTCAACGACGAGGTCCGCAAGGCCGAGCTGCCGAACGTCACGGCCCGGCTGGAACGCAGCCCGCTGTCGCGCGAGGTCGTGCTGACCGGCAATACCAACGATTTCCAGCGCGAGGGCATGGGCCAGCTGCCCGGGATCAACGATCGAATCCGCGCCATTCCCGGCATTTCGGGCTTGCGCTGGGACGAAAGTGATTGCTGCGCACGGAGGTGAGCGAGACATGCCGCTGCTGATCGAGACCGAGATGCTGGTGCTGGCGGCCTTCCTGCTCGGGCTCGGCGCCGGCTGGCTGCTGTTCCGGCCGAAGCGCGACCATTTTCTGTAGGGGCTTGTCGATGATCGCCTTGCTTCAGTTCAACCTGCCGACCATCGCAGCCGCATTCGTGATCGGCCTCGTCACCGCCTGGTGGATGCGGCGCGGCGCCCGGCGTCCGTCCGCATCCGAATGATATTGTTCTCGCTTCTCAAGGGACACGTCTCGACATGACTTTCGACACCACCACCATCATCATCGTCGTCGCCGTCCTCGCCGTCCTGATCCTCGGCTTTCTGATGATGCGGCCCAGAAAGGCTGCGCCGAAGGTCGAGCGTCCGGAGGGAAGCCCCTATGTCGCGAGCCAGGACCGGCCCTACATGAAGAAGGCGGTGGACGGCCGGGAAGGCAATGGCGTGACCGACGAGGTCGCCGCCGCCACCGCCGATGTCGCCGGCGAGGTGCTGAACGTCGAAGCGCACCGCGAACTGGGCGGCGGTGCCGAACCCGGCGACGATCTGCAGAAATTGAAGGGTGTCGGCCCCAAATTCGTGGCGCGGCTCAACGAGCTCGGCATCACCCGCTACGCCCAGCTCGCCGATTTCAGCGAGACCGAGCTTGCCCATCTCGACGAGCGCATGGGTCCGTTCCAGGGCCGGCTCGCGCGCGACCGGATCGCGGAGCAGGCCGACTATCTCGCGCGCGGCGATGTCGACGGCTTCGAGGAGAAGTTCGGCAGCCTCGGCCGGTAGGTGTCAGCAGTGCCGGTCCGAGCCTTCCCGACGACAACGGTGCGGGCTCCGACTCCCTGTTTTTCGCGCAGAGAGCGCGGAGGACGCAGAGGCGCAGAGAGTCCGCGCCCCTTCCCGCGCGCAGCGCCCGTGCTTCAGGTCATCATCGGAAGGACGGCTACGCCGCCACCTGGCCCGACATCTCTGCGTCTCTGCGCACTCGCGCGCGTAGCGCGCCAAAAATATCGGGAGCCATCGGATAGCCGCGGCGGCGCCCCAAGGAAGTCTTTGCGCCGTCGCGTCTTCGCATGAAACCAATTCAGCTGGCCGCATCCCGCGGCCAACAAGAGCGATCAGCGAGGTTCAGCGCACCGTGCCGCGGCGCTGCCGGACCTCGCTGGCCAGCAACTTGTCGATCTTGCGCCCGTCCATGTCGACGATCTCGAACCGCCAGCCGGCGAAGGAGAAGCGCTCGCCCACCTCGGGGAGATGGCGCAGCACCGACAACGCGAAACCGGCCGCCGTCGCATAATCGCGATCCTCGGGCAGCCGGATGCCGAGCCGGTCGGACAAGAGGTCGGCCGAGGCCGAGCCCGACACCCACCAGCTGCCGTCGTCGCGCTCGACCAGCGGCGGCTCGCTGTCGTCATCCTGGTCGGACGCGAAGGCGCCGGCGAGCGCGATCAGCAGGTCGGCCGGAGTCACGATCCCGTCGAAATGGCCATATTCGTCGTGGACGAAGGCGATCGGCACTTCGGCGGCGCGCAGCACGTTCAACGTGTCCATCGCATCCATCTGATCGGGCACGACCGGCGCCGGCCGCATCAGCGCCCGCAGATCGAGCGCCTCGCCCTCGATCAGGGCGGCGGCGATGTCGCGCGCCTGCACCACCCCGATCAATCGGTCGACCGACCCCTCGGCGACCGGGAGCCGGCTGTGGGGGCTGGCGAGCAGGGCCGCGCGAACCGCCTCCGAATCGGCGTCGATGTCGAGCCAGTCGACGTCGGTGCGCGGCGTCATCACCTCGCGGGTCGGGCGATCGGCGAGCCGGACCACGCCGGAGATGATCGCGCGCTCGCTCTCCTCGAGCACGCCGGCCGTCGTCGCCTCGGCGACGACGAGATGGAGATCCTCGGCGGTCACCGCATCGGAGGATTCGCGCTTCAGGCCGAGCAATTTGAAGATCAGCGCACTGGTCCGGTCGAGCAGCCAGACGAACGGCGCGGTCACCCTGGACAGCCACAGCATCGGCAGCGCGACCAGCACGGCGATCGATTCGGGTGCGCGCAGGGCGAATTGCTTGGGCACCAGCTCGCCGATCACCAGCGAGGCATAGGTCGTAAGGATAATCACCAGGGTGAAGCCGAGCGTCCGGGCGGTGTCCGGCTCCAGGCCAAGCCATTCCAGCCGCTGCGCGACCGGGCCGCCCAGGCTCGAGCCCGAATAGGCGCCGGCGAGGATGCCGATCAGGGTAATGCCGATCTGCACGGTCGAGAGGAACTTGCCGGGATCGGAGGCGAGGTCGAGCGCGGTCTGGGCGCCGCGCCGGCCGGTCTTGGCCATCGCCCTCAGCCGCGGGCGCCGCGACGAGACGATCGCCAGCTCCGACATGGCGAACAGGCCGTTCAGCGTCACCAGGAAGAGGATGATGACGACGTCGATCCAGGGGAAAGGCTGGGGGGCGGGCATCCTTGTGAGGCGCTCTCTAGCTCAGCCCCGCCGCTCGCGAAAGAACGCACGCAGCATCTCGCCGGCCTCGCCCTCGCCGATGCCCGCATAGACGTCGGGCGCATGGTGGCAGGTCGGCTGGCCGAACAGGCGCGGGCCATGGTCGACCGCGCCGCCTTTCGGATCGGCGGCGCCGTAATAGAGGCGCCGGATCCGGGCGAGCGCGATCGCGCCGGCGCACATCGCGCAGGGCTCGAGCGTCACCCACAGGTCGCAGTCGTCGAGCCGCGAGGTTCCGAGCGAAGCGGCGGCGGCACGCAAGGCGACGATCTCGGCATGGGCGGTCGGATCGCTGAAATCGCGCATCCGGTTGCGCCCGACGGCGATCACATCCTCGCCGTGCGTCACCACCGCGCCGACCGGCACGTCGCCGTCGCGCGCAGCGGCGCGTCCTTCCTCGAGCGCGCGCCGCATCGGGTCTGGAAGCGGGAAGCCCATCGGGCTCTGCTAGTCGGCTCGTGCAATCGGCGAAACCCTATTGGGCGTTGGCCTCATTCGCTTGCTCGACCTGGAGAACCGGAACCTCGACCTGGCGATTCTCCATCCGCACCACCGGCACCTGGACATTGGTGACGGTCGTGCCGACCTCGACATCCTTGGTCTCGACCGAGACGCCATTGCCGTCCTGGCGCAGATTGACGACGCCGGTCGCGACCAGCGCGATCGCGATCAGGATCACCAGGACGATCAGGAGCAGCAATGTCCGCAGCATAGGCCCTCCGCGGGTTCGAACAGATGAAGCGGCAACGAAGGCACCGCATTCTGGTTGCACAAGCGCAACGATTTAGCGTGCAGACGGGCGGTTGACGAATCCGGCCGCGCCCTCTATCTGCGCCCGCTGTTTCCGGGGCCACGACGCCCCATTCCAGGAAGAGATCGAGATGTCGCGCATTTGCGAGCTGACCGGCAAGGGCCGGCTGGTGGGTCACAATGTTTCCCACGCCAACAACAAGACCAAGCGCACGTTCCTGCCGAATCTGCAGAACGTGACCCTGATCTCCGATTCGCTCGGGCGCCAGGTCAAGCTGCGCGTGTCGACGGCGGGCCTGCGCTCGGTCGAGCATGTCGGCGGCCTCGACAATTGGCTCGCCAAGACCAGCAACGAGAAATTGAGCCTGAAGGCGCGCCGCCTCAAGCGCGAGATCGCCAAGAAGCAGGCGGAAGCCGCCGCGGCCTAAGGGCCGGGTTTCTCTGGGGCCGGCACCGGCCCGCTCCCGGAGCTAGCGTCTCTCCTGCAGCTCGAATTCGAGCAGCAGGGTTCGCTGCAGTCTCAGGAAATTGTCGTCGGAGGCGATGCGGACGATCGTCCGGCCGCCTTCGCGCGTCACGCTCAACGCCTCGAAATTGTCGCTGATCAACGGCGGAGCGAGATGCGCGATCTCCCTCTGCTCGATGGTCGACCCAGGCTGGATTCGATTCGTCTCGGCTATGGCGAGCTTGGCCGAGAATCCCGTCATCCAGTCGAATTGCCGGCTGAGAATCAGCAGCCGGCCGTCGGGCAGCAGGTCCGCATCGGTAACCCGGAAGCCGGGCAGGCGCCGCAGCCGCAGGCCCGCTGACCGCGTCGCCGGCTCGGCCGGATCGCCATCGAACATCGCCACCGGGCTGTAGGCGCCGCCGCCGCCCTCGGCGAAGACCAAGACGCGCCCGTCCGCCAGCCGGGCCATCGCCTCGGCACCGCTGTTGCGGCTCCAGCGCCGCATCAAGGGTGGCCGCGCCTGCGATTCGGCGCCCCAGTCGGACAGGCGGTGGCGCCAGATCATATTGTGCCGCTCATAGGCCAGCCAGACGCGGCCCGCTTCGACCATCATCGCTTCATTGTCGCGGTTGAACTTGCTGTCGCGGTCGCCCGGGCCCGCGCGCAGCGGCGTGATCGCGACCCGGGCCGGCCCGACGCCGGGCAAGGCAAATTGGAAAAGATAGCCGTCGTCGCTGATCGCCAGCACCCGGCCGGCCGTCACGTGCATCGCTGACAGGCCGCCGAAGCGCGGGTTGGGGCTCGCCAGCGCCCAGCCCCGGCGGAAGATCAGCCGTCCGACCCGCCGCTGTCCCGGCTCATCCTCGTCCAGCAGGACCGGCACGGCGGACAGCGGCGCCTCCGTCGCCGTGCCCAGCCGCGGCGCCGGTCCGGGCCGCGTGATCGTGGTCAGCAGGAAGAAGGCGCCGAGCAGCAGCAGCGCGCGCGGCCGCGGCCGAAACAGGAAGCTGTTCAGGATTCCGGCCGGAATCATGAACGGATGCTGTCGACCGCATTCAGCCCCGACTCAAGCGAATCGTGCGAAATCAACGGCATGTCGACGTGGCCGGCGCATCTCGGGTGCTGCGGCCGACGGCAGAAGAGGAGTGAAATATCATGATGACCAAGTTCGCCATTTCCACCGCCGTTGCCGTGACCGCGATGGCCGCCATGCCAACCGCCGCCCAGGCCCAGTACCGGTCCGGCTATTACGACAATTACGGAAATTACTACGCCAATTACGACGGTCGCTACGATCGCCGCTACGCCAACCGCTACCGCGATGGCCGCTACAACAGCCGCTATTACGATCAGCGCTATCGCGGCCATTATGGCCGGCGCTGCAGCGGCTCGACCGGCACCATCGTCGGCGCGATCGCCGGCGGACTGCTCGGCCGTGAGGTTGCCGGCCGCGGCGACCGCACCGTCGGCGCGATCATCGGCGGCGCCGCCGGCGCCCTGGCCGGCCGCGCGATCGATCGCAGCGATTGCCGTCGATTATCGATTTGGGCGCGGATCGGCTCTGATCCGCGACACATCACCGTCCCTCGCGTAGCGTATCGAGGGCGAGGCCGGTCATCCTTCGGGATGGCCGGCCTTTGTGTGTTGGTTCGGCGCAAACGCGACTTTCAGTCGCGATCAAACAACGCCGCCAGCTGCTCGATCATCGTTCCGCCCAATTGCTCGGCGTCCATGATCGTGACGGCGCGGCTGTAATAGCGGGTGACGTCGTGGCCGATGCCGATCGCGATCAGCTCGACCGGCGAGCGCGATTCGATCCAGCCGATCACCTGGCGCAAATGCCGCTCGAGATAGGTGCCGCTGTTCACCGACAGGGTCGAATCGTCGACCGGGGCGCCGTCCGAGATCACCATCAGGATCTTGCGCTCCTCGACCCGGCCGATCAGCCGGTCGTGCGCCCAGAGCAAGGCCTCGCCGTCGATATTTTCCTTGAGCAGCCCTTCGCGCATCATCAGGCCGAGATTGCGGCGGGCATGGCGCCATGGCTCGTCGGCCTTCTTGTAGACGATGTGACGCAGGTCGTTGAGCCGCCCGGGATGGGGCGGCCGCCCCTCGGCCAGCCATTTCTCGCGCGACTGACCGCCTTTCCAGGCGCGCGTCGTGAAGCCGAGGATCTCGACCTTGACGCCGACCCGCTCGAGCGTGCGCGCCAGGATGTCGGCGCTGATCGCCGCGATCGAGATCGGCCGGCCGCGCATCGAGCCCGAATTGTCGATCAGCAAAGTCACGATCGTGTCGCGGAATTCTGTATCCTTCTCGACCTTGTAGGAGAGCGAGTACATCGGGTTGACGACCACGCGCGCCAGCCGCGCCGAATCGAGCAGCCCTTCCTCCTGGTCGAAATCCCACGACCGCGACTGCTGCGCCATCAGCCGCCGCTGCAGCCGATTGGCGAGCTTGGTGACGGCGCCCTGGAGATGGACCAATTGCTGGTCGAGATAGGCGCGCAGCCGCCCGAGCTCGATCTCATCGCACAAGGCGGTGGCCTCGACCACCTCGTCATACTGGCCGGTGAAGATGCGATAGTCGAAATGCGGCGGCAGGTCGGACAGCGGCCGGTTCGGGCGGACCGGCAGATAGCCCTCCTCGCCCTCGTCGCCGGCAGTGTCGGCCGATTCAGACATCTCCTCCTCGGACCAGTCGCTCTCGCTCTCCTCGCCGCCTTCCTCCTGCTCGCCGCGAATCTCGGCTTCGCCGCGGCCGGAGGCCTCGTCGCTCTCGTCCTCCTTGTCGTCACTCTCGCCTTCGGTCTCGTCGCTGCCTTCATCCTCCTCGCCCGGCTCGGGCACGGCGTCGGCCTCGGGCTCGCCCTCAACCAGCTCGAGATCGCGCAACAGCTTGCCGACCAGCGCCGCGAACGCGCCCTGGTCGTCGAGCGCCAGCCCGAGCGCGTCGAGATCGGCGCCGGCTTTCTCCTCGATCCAGTCGGCGACGAAATCGAGCCCGGCGCGCGCCTCCTCGGGCGGCGCGTCGCCGGTCAGCCGCTCGCGGACGATCAGTCCGATCGCCGAGGCGAGCGGCACCTCCTCGCGGTTGCGGGCACGGACCAGAGGGTCGGTGCGCAGCCTGAGCTCGGTCAGCCGGGCGAGATTGTCGCGCACGCCGGCCATGGCGCGCGCACCCAGCGCTTCGCAGCGCGCCTGCTCGGCCGCGTCGAACACCGCCCGCGCGATGTCGTCGCCCGGCGCGTTGCGCTGGTGGAGACGCACATTGTGGTGGCGCAGCCGCAGCGCGGCCGCATCGGCAAAGCCCCGCGCCTCGGCCGCCTCGCGCGCGGTCAGCACCCGGCCCGGCATCGGCGCCTTGACCGTCTTGCCGGTCACGCTCGGCGCGTCGCTGGTCAGCGCCAGCTCGACCTCGCCGTCGCCGGCGATCGCCCGGGTCGCGCCGGCCAAGGCGTGGCGAAAAGCTTCCAACGGATTGTCGCTGTCGGCCACCGCCGTCAGACGACCTTCGAGACCACGCTTTCGGGCAGGTCCTTGCCGAACACGCGCTGATAATATTCGGCGACGATCGCCCGCTCCGCCTCGTCGCACTTGTTGAGGAAGGACAGGCGGAAGGCGAAGCCGACATCGTTGAAGATCAGCGCGTTCTGCGCCCAGCTGATCACGGTGCGCGGGCTCATCACGGTCGAAATGTCGCCGTTGATGAAACCCTGCCGGGTCAGCGCGGCGACCTTGATCATCCGCTCGACCTCGGCGCGGCCGCCCTCATGATCATATTCGCCAGACTTGGCGAGGACGATCCGGGCTTCGGTCTCGGCCGGCAGATAGTTCAGGGTCACGACGATGTTCCAGCGGTCCATCTGGCCCTGATTGATCTGCTGGGTGCCGTGATAGAGACCGGTCGTGTCGCCGAGGCCGACCGTATTGGTGGTCGCGAACAGCCGGAAATAGGGATGCGGCCGAATCACCCGATTCTGGTCGAGCAGGGTCAGCTTGCCTTCGGTCTCGAGCACGCGCTGGATCACGAACATCACGTCCGGCCGGCCGGCATCATATTCGTCGAACACCAAAGCGGTCGGCGTCTGCAGCGCCCAGGGCAGCAGGCCTTCGCGGAACTCGGTGACCTGCTGGCCCTCGCGCAGCACGATCGCGTCGCGGCCAATGAGGTCGATGCGGCTGATATGGGCGTCGAGGTTGATCCGGATCAGCGGCCAGTTGAGCCGCGCCGCCACCTGCTCGATATGGGTCGACTTGCCGGTGCCGTGATAGCCCTGGACCATCACCCGGCGGTTTTTGGCGAAGCCGGCGGCGATCGCCAGCGTCGTCTCCGGATCGAACACATAAGCGGGATCGAGATCGGGCACGCGCTCGTCCGCCTCGGAGAAGGCCGGGACCTCCATGTCGCTGTCGATGCCGAACAGGTCGCGCACCTTCGCCATCTTGTCGGGCGCGTCCATCACCGTCGCCGAGCGGCTGTCGGGGTTCACGTTGGGAATGTCTGCCATTTCAAATCTCTTCAGCGTCGAGCGGGCCGTATCCCTCCGGATGCACGGCTGCAACCACTTCTCGCCCTCGCTCGGCGCACCGGTGTACAAACGCGGCTGTCACATG
>JAYRLF010000571.1:0-1831 GCA_041905385.1 Allosphingosinicella sp. | reverse complement strand
GGACGGTCGTTCAGCATCGGCGCGAACATCCGCTTCTGAGGTCCCAATTCCTCCCCGAGCCCGCTCGGGGAGGAATGGGCAGGCCCCTGTCCGGCATACACGGCTGGGCATCGCGGAAAGCTGCTTACCTGACCAAGGCGATGGCTCTCACTCCCCGGAGCCCAAATTCCGAGCGATCACCTCATCCACCGACACCGTCCGATAATTGCTTGCAGGCGGGCAAAAGTCCTTCTTCAGCTGCTCTCGCATTCCGACTTGCGCGCGCGAAAACGCTCCCGGCGCGCACCCCACCCGCCGCCGAAAAGCGGTGCTGAAGGCGCTCGCGGACTCGAAGCCGATCTCATCCGCGATTTGTGCGAGTGGCTTGCCGCCGCGCTTCAGCGCATCCCGAGCGATCGCGATCCGCCAGCGGGCGAGATATTCCATCGGCGCGCAGCCGAGCCGGTCGCTGAACCGAGCCGCGAAGGCGGAGCGGGACATGCCTGCAAGCTCGGCCAGGGCGGCAACGGTCCAATTCCCGCGCACGTCGCCATGCAGTGCGCGCAACGCCCGCGCCAGGCCCGGGTCGCCCAGCCCGGCGATCAAACCCGGCGGCACGGCATCCTCGCCGAGTCCGCTATGGCGAAGACACTCGAGAAGCATGACCTCCAGCAGCCGCTCGAGGATCATCTCCCGCCCCGGCCGCTCGGCGGCGCTTTCGTCCATCATCAGCGCGACCAACTCCGCCAGCCGCCCTGCCTCGCTGGCGCCGGCGCGCACGTGGATCATCCGCGGCATCAGGGTGAGCAACAGCGCCGCATTGATCGGCTCGATCCGGAACGCTCCCCCCAACATCGCCACCTCGGCCTGGCCCGCCTGATCGCCGTGGCGCACTGCCGTGTCGGAGGGCTCACTGTCGATGCAATTCAGGTCGGGCGCGCTCGACATCGTGAAAGCAGGCGTCGCCGGCAGCAGCACGAAATCGCCCTGCGCGAGCCGCACCGGCGCGCTCCCATCGAGCGTCAGCCAGCATTGGCCGGCGAGCATGAGGGCGAATCCTGGCGCCCCATAAGCGGCATAGCGCACGCCCCAAGCGCCGCGCCCTGTGATCGGCTTTGAAACGGCTGCGTGGGGGCGGAGTAGGGCGATAAGGTCTGTGAGCGGATCCATTTGGACGATCCATAACTAAATTTGGATATTGAATTATAGATCGTCTCGTTGTCCCGGTCTACCCGCGCTCCATCGACAAGATGGAGGCAAAAATGACCAGAACTGCGATGATCACCGGCACGTCGTCCGGCTACGGCAAGGCGATCGCCAATCTTTTCCTCGACCGTGGCTGGAACGTCGTCGCCACGATGCGGCGTCCCGACCCTTCCGTCTTTGCGGACGCGGCGGATCGACTGAAGCTGGCCCGGCTCGACGTCACCGACCGGTTGAGCATCGATCAGGCGATCGTCGAGGCGGTGGCCGCGTTCGGCGCGGTCGACCTCTTCGTCAACAATGCCGGCATCGGCCTGGCCTCGATCGTCGAGGCGACGCCGGACGAGACCATCCACGAGATTTTCGAGACGAACGCATTCGGTATCTTTGCGACCTGCCGCGCAATCATTCCGCAGATGCGCCGGCAAGGCGGCGGCACCATCGTCAACCTCTCGTCGAGTGCCGCGATCGCCCCCATGCCCCTGGTTGCAATCTATGCCGCCAGCAAATGCGCGGTCGAGGGTTTCACCGAGTCGTTGTCCTGGGAGCTGGCCCCGTTCGGGATCAAGGCCAAGCTGGTCGAGCCCGGTTATGCGCCGACGACCCGCTTCGCCGCCAATGGCGGCGAGCGCATGGCCGGCCTGATCCC
>JAYRLF010000135.1:0-9595 GCA_041905385.1 Allosphingosinicella sp. | reverse complement strand
CACCGCCGCCGCCGCCGCCACCGCCGCCGCCGCCGCCACCGCCGCCGCCGCCGCCGCCGCCACCGCCACCGCCGCTCTTCCCGACGGCCGCGCTGACGCCGAACCAGATCGCCGCCGCGACGGGGCTGGACAGCCTCGGCCGCACGCCGGGCTCGGACGCGAACGGCGTCTATATGCGGATCCTGTTCATGACCGCGGAGCAGGCGCGTCAGGCGTTCGACGCCAGCTCGGGCGAGATCTACGCCTCGCTGCTGGCGGAAGCGTCGGACCAGGCCGGCGGCCGCGCCCTGCGCCTGGTCGGCCGCGCCCATGAAAGCGGCCCCGAGGGCTGGAGTCTGTGGGGCGGCGCCTCCGGCCGCGACGGCGGGTTCGACGGCGACGGCAATGCCGCCGAAGTCGACGCCGGCAGCCTCGCCGCGGATTTCGGCGTCCATTATCGCGCGCCGGACGGCGGCTGGGGCGCAGGCGCCACGATCGCCTATGTCGACAGCGAGACCGAGGCTGCCGCGCGTGGCTCGCGCGCCACGCTGAGCGGCTGGCGCGCCGGCGCTTTCGGCCGGATCGGAACCGGCGGCGAGGGCTTCACCCTGGCCCTATCGGGCGAATTCCAGCGGCTCGACGGAACGGTCAGGCGCGACATCATCTTCGCCGGCGTCAACCGCCGTGCGACCGCGCCGGTCGAGATCGAGACCGTCGCCGGCGCGGCCGAGCTGCGCTGGGGCTTCGCGCTCGGCGACGGCTGGGCTGCCGGCCCGCTCGCCTCGCTGAGCCATGCTTCGAGCAACCTCGACGGCTTCGTCGAGAGCGGCGCCGACGCGCTCAACCTTGCCGGCAACGCCACCGCGGACGGCGTGACCCGCTATGGTGCCGGCCTGTTCGTCGCGCTCCGCGCCGCGCGCAGCACGCTCGATGCCTCGGTCCAATATATTGGCGGCGATACGAGCTTCACCGGCGTCGGCCTGGTGCTTCAGGGTGCGCCTGGCGCCCCGTTCACGGTGCAGTCGCCGCGCGGCAGCGCCGAGGCCGCGCTCATCAGCCTGTCCGGCAGGCACGATCTCGGCGGCGGCTGGTCGATCGGTGGCCAGGGCAGCGCGGCAATCCGCAGCGATGGCTCGAGCGTCGCCGGTTCGGTCTGGGTCGGGATTCGCTTCTGATCGCCCAAATCCACGCGACCGGTCCGTGACGATCATCGCGACGCAACGGCGAACACGCTCCGTTCGTGCAGGGCCTGTCTCAGCACCAGCTGCAACGCGGACGGCGCGTTGGCGACGGCATGCTCGAGCACGATGCCCGCGCACGCCCGGCGCAGTCCGCGCGAGCGGTAATCCAGGCAGAGGCGGGCGCTGGCATGCTCGACGCGCCGGAGCAGGCGGCCGCGATGATCGGCCCGAGCCAGATCGAGACCGGTCGCGCGGACCGTGAAGCCGTCGCCTGTCTGCCAGACATGTTCCTCGGCACGGGCGGGCGTGGTAACGAAACCGACCAGGGCGAGGCCAGTCAGGGCGACGGGGAGGATCGACGTGTCTAAGGTGCGGGGCATGATTTTCTCCTTCATGCGCGCCGATCGTGCGGCGCGCGACGGGATCGGCGGATGCGCCGGCATCACCGCCGCCGACAGGACCTGGACATGATGAAATGCCGACCGGACCTGATGATTGGCCGATGACGCGCTGATGGCGGACCGGCGGGACGAGATCGTGCTTGCCCACAGTCCGGCCTTCCGGCTTGGCCTGGTCGAGGTTCGGCCGCCGACCCGGGAGGTGATCGGACCCGAGTCGCGCGAGATAGTCGAGCCGCGCGTGATGGAGGTGCTCGTCGCCTTGGCGGGTGCCGCCGGCGAAATCCTGTCGCGTGACGATCTCGTGCAATGCTGCTGGGGCGGACGAGCGGTCAGCGAGGACGCGATCAATCGCGTCATCTCGAAGCTGCGCCGGCTGGGCGAGGGGATCGGCGCCGGCAGCTTCCAGATCGAGACCATCACCAAGGTCGGCTATCGGTTGGTTGCCGACGTCCCGGCCGATGCGACGCCGCCGCGGGCCGGCGGGATCTCCGGCGCGCAGCCCCTGCCGCGGCTCAGCCGGCGCGCGATGATCGGTGGCGCAGCGGCGGTCGCGGCCGGAGCGGCGGCCTTCGCATGGCTCCGATCCTCGGAGGACATGCCCACCCAGGCGGAGCAGCTTTACGCGCGGGGCGTCGAGGTCCTGCGCGGCGGCACCGCCGAGCAGGCGGCGGAGTCTGTCGGCTTCCTGCGCGAGGCGGTTGCCCAATCCCCGCTTTACGCCGACGCCTGGGGGATGCTCGCCATCGCCTATCTGGCTCAGGCCAGCCTCGAGCCGCCGGCGGCCGCCCGCTTGACCGAGGCCCGGGCGCGAAGCGCGGCCCGACGTGCGCTCGAGCTCGACCGCGACAATCCGCACGGACGGGCCGCCGGTGCGATCGCTTTGCCTCATTACCGGAATTGGGCCGCGGCGGAGACGGCGATCCGCAGGGTGCTGGCCGACCATCCCGACCATGAGAATCTGCGCGACCGCCTGTCCCGGTTGCTTGCCGGCGTCGGCCGCATCCAACAGGCCATCGCATTGATCGACGCGCGCACGGGTCCGATCGCCTTGATGCCGCCGGTCCAGCTCCGCCTGGCCTGGATGTTGTGGACCGCCGATCGGCTCGAGGAGAGCGATCGCGTGATCGACCGAGCGACCCAGCTCTGGCCGCGCCATCAGGGCGTCTGGTTCACGCGATTCTGGCTGTACGCCTATAGCGGCCGCCAGGCCGAGGCGCTGGCGCTGGCGGGCGATCTTGCGCGCCGGCCAACCGGCATCCCGGAGTGGAATTTTGCGATGATCGCGGCGAGCGCGCGGGCGCTGGCGAGCCGATCGCCCGCCGACGTCGAAGCGGCGATGCGGACCAATGGGCGCGCCGCACGCATTGCCGTGGGCTTTTGCGAGAATGCGATCCAGCTCGCAGCCGAGCTTGGCCGCCTCGACGAGGCCTTCGCCTTCGTGCGCGCTTATTATTTCGGCCAGGGCTTCTCGATCGAACCGACCCGGTTCAGCCGAGAGCAGGGGATCTATGCCCCCCATTTCAGCCCGCGGACCGACTTTCTCTTCCTGCCGTCCTGCCGCCGGCTTCGCGCCGACCCCCGCTTTCGCGCTTTGCTGGCAGATATCGGCCTGACCGAATATTGGCGTCGATCAGGGACACGTCCCGATCTTCCATTGGGGGTGTAGCCCGGCGCCGCTGCGGCCGGCCGGGTCGGCCATCTGGCGAGAGGACCGGCGATGCGGCGGATCGGCATCCCTGGAACGGCTTGGGTCGAGCTGCGCTCGCGACGGCGCAACCCGACCCGTCGGGAATTGCGATACCGGCTCAGCGGGACGCGACCGCCATGCCCTCGCGCTCCTCGATCGCCCGCGCCAGCACCGGCCGCAGGCCGAGCGGCGCCGTCGCCAGCGCCTGGCCGACGACCGTGTCGACGCAAGCGCGGCGCAGGCTGCGTGCGCCCTGGTCGCGACACAGGCGCAAGCCCGCTTCCTCGACGCGGCGGAGCAGCCGGGCGCGGTGATCCATCCGGTCGAGGTCGAGACCGGCGGTGCGGACGGTGAAGCCAGCGCCGGTCTGCCAGACATGTTCCTCGGCGAGGGCGGGCGTGATAACGAATGCGGCGGCGGACAGAGCGGCGAGGGTGAAGATGCGGGCCATCGATCGTCTCCTATCTGGTGCCGGAGCGGTTGCGCCGGTCCTGCCCAGCGATGATCCGATGGCGGAATCGGCGACAGGACCTGGACCTGACGAAATGCCGACCAAGCTGACCGATCGCCGATGAAGAGACGACTTTCGTGACCGAGATGGGCGAAGTGGTGCTGGCGCACAGCCCCGCCTTCCGACTCGGCGGCATCGAGATCCGGCCACCGACTCGCGAAATGATCGGCCCCCATCGGCGCGAGATCCTCGAGCCGCGGGTGATGCAGCTGCTGGTTGCGCTCGCCGACGCCGATGGCGAGATCCTCTCGCGCGACGACCTGGTCGCGCGCTGCTGGGATGGGCGGGCGGTCAGCGAGGATGCGATCAACCGCGCCATCTCGAAACTGCGGCGGCTGGGCGAGGAGGTCGCCGAGGGTGCGTTCCGGATCGATACCATCACCAAGGTCGGATATCGGCTGGTCGCGTCGGAGCTGGTTGCACCAGCCGACACCGCGACGGGGCCCGGTGCAGAGGCGACCAAGGCAGAGCCGCGGAAATTCGCCCGCCGGGCCGCCCTTGCCGGCGTCCTGACGGTCGCTGCCGGCGCGGCCGGCTGGGCCTTGTTCGGACCGACAGCATTCGAGCCGCCGCGCCCCGCGGCGCAGCTCTACAGTCGGGCGGGTGAAATCCTGCGCAACGGCTCGCCGGAGCAAACGGCCCAGGCGATCGGTTTCCTGCGCGAGGCAGTCACGATCGCGCCGGACTATGCCGATGCCTGGGGCCTGCTCGCCATCGCCTATCGGCTCCAGGCCGATTTCGAACCGGCGCAGGCGCATGCGCTCACCAGCGAACGGGCCGAGGGCGCTGCGCGGCGCGCGCTGGGCATGGATCCAATCAACGTCAATGCGCTCGCCGCGAACGCGCTCGCGATCGACTTTTACCGACGCTGGACGGAGGCCGAGACGGCCGTCCGCAATGTCCTGGCGCTCGATGGCGAACAACCCGACATGCGGATCCGGCTGTTCTGGCTCCTGGCTTCTGTCGGCCGGACCAGGGAGGCGATCGAGACGATCGGCGATGTCGGCGGCCCGTTCGCGATGAACCCCTTCGTCCAATATGAGCTGGTCCAGGCGCTGTGGAGCGCCGGGCGGCTCGACGAGGCCGATCGCCTCGCAGACCGCGGCCTGTCGCTGTGGCCGCGCCACTATGGCATCTGGTTCACCCGTTTCTGGGGCTATGCCTATACCGGCCGCGCCGAGCGGGCATTGGCCATGGCCGCGGACGAGGGCGGCCGTCCCCCAGGCATTCCGGCGGGCGATTTCGAGATCATCTCGGTCAGCGCGCGCGCATTGGGGTCAGGTTCGGCGGCGGACATCGACGCCGCCATCGCCGTCCATCGTCGCGCCGCGCCGCAAGGCTTCGGCTATTGCGCGAATGCGATCCGGGTGGCGGCCGCGCTCGGGCGCACCGGCGACGCGCTGGCCTTTGCCGACGCTTATTATTTCGACCGAGGCTTTGCCGTCGCGCCGGTCCTGTTCACGTCGCAGCAGGGTCTCTACGCGCGGCCGTCCGCACGCTGGACGGATTTTCTGTTCAGCCCGAGCTGCGCCGCCTTGCATCGAACCGCGCAGTTTCGGCGGCTGACCGATGAGATCGGCCTCGGCGACTATTGGCGGCGGTCGCGGGTCCGTCCCGACATCTGGGCCTGATCGCCTATGGCCTGGTCGGCTTCGATCCGCCGCTTGCGCTTGCCGCGGGCGATCTCGGTCGCCAGCGCGTCCAGTTGCATGTCCCACAGATGGCGAAACCGATCGAGCCAGACGTCCACGTCCCGCAGCGGCTCCGCAGCGACCGAATAAAGCCGCCGCTGCGCCTCGGGACGCATGGTCGCGAAACCGCTTTCGCGCAGCACCTTCAGATGCTGCGACACTGCCGGCTGGCTGATCCCGAACTCGCGACCGACGATCGCGACGACCTCGCCCGACGCCATCTCCCGGTCCGCCAGCAGCTCGAGGATGCGGCGGCGGACCGGATCGCCAAGCACGTCGAAGGCGTGCATCAGCCCTCCGCGCCGGGCGGTGGAGCGCCGGTGTAGAAGGCCGTGGTGCGATCGGCGGCCGCCCGTGCCTGGCCCGGCTCGGTCCCGAGCGCGACCGAAGCGGCGCACCAGCGATCGCTCGATTGGGTCGCATAGTCCTTGCCGTTCTCGCTCAATGCCCAGGCCTCGGCCTCCTCGTGATCGACGGCAAAGCCCTGTTCGACATGGGCGCCGAAGCCGAGCAAGGTCAGGTCCCAGCCGACGCCGACCGCGCCCGGTCCGAACTGGTTCCAGAATTTGACGAATTCCTCGTCCTTGTGGGCGACATGCTCGAGCTCGAGCCGGGTGCTGTCCGGTCCTTCCTCCGTCAGGGTCACGAATACCCAGCTCGTGCCGCCGGCAAATTCCCAGCTCAGCGCGAGCCGGCGCGGCGGCTCGCATTCCATGATCGTGCCGCCGGCATTGCCCTTCAGCTGATAGCGGCCGCCGAGCTTGAGATCGCCCTCGATCGGCAGGAACCAGCGCGGAATCCGCTCGGCACTGGTCAGGGCGTCCCAGGCGTCGTCGATTCCGGTCGCGTAGGTGCGGCTCGCGAGCACGACCCGCGCCGGCTTGCCATCATGATCCCGGTCGACCACCGCCCGGGTGACCGCACCGACGTTGCTCGCGACATCGAAATGCACATGCGCCTCCTTGTTGTACGCGGGCCTATATAAGATTATCATTATATAAGGCAAGACTTATTTGTTGGTCCGGTGCGTATCGCCAAACAGGCTGGCGAAATTTCCTCGATCGGGGGCGAATGCGCCACTGGTCCGCGCGGGCCATGACGTCTAGCAGATGAGGACAGCGGCAGCGGACGCGCGCGATCGCCGCACGAAGCGAGGGGCATGTCGTCGGCATGGACAAGGACGGCCGCAAGATTGCCTGGACGGCGGCGGAGGCGCCGGCCCGCACGAGCTCGGCCTATCCGCCGCCTTTCGCGGACCGGATGGCGGGACGCCGCAAGCAGCCGCTCGGCGACCTGTTCGGGATAGATGGCTTCGGCGTCAACCTGACGACGCTCGCGCCGGGAGCGCAGTCGTCGCTTCGCCACCGCCACCGGATCCAGGACGAGTTCGTCTTCCTCCTCTCGGGAGAGCTGGTGCTGGTGCACGACAAAGGCGAGACCCTGCTTCGCCCCGGCATGTGCGCCGGCTTTCCGCATGGCGGCACCGCCCATCATCTCGTCAATCGATCGCCCGCCGATGCGGCCTATCTCGAGATCGGCGACCGCCGGGCGGACGATTGCGCAGAATATCCGGACGACGATCTGCACGCGGTCCGGACCGCGGCAGGCTGGCGCTTCACGCACATGGATGGCGAACCTTATTGACGGGGCGCGCCGGTGGGCGGGTGAGGGGACAGGGAGAGCAAGACGATGATGCCGGTGACCATATTGGCGCTCGATGGCGCGCTCGCCTCCAGCGTCGCGATCACGATCGACGTTCTCGCCATGGCCAATCGGACGCGGGAAAGCGCCGGCCGGCCCTTGGCGTTCGACGTCCGGCTCGTCGGTTCGGGCGCGCATCTGTTCCGCCCGTTTCTCGCCTTTCCCGAGGCGAAGCACGACCGGCCCGGCCTGTTCATCGTCCCGGCGCAGGGCCTGTCCAAGGCGGCGTGCTACCGCACCCGGCTCGCCGCGCCCGACGCCGCCGAAGGGCGCGCGCACATCGCTTCGGCATTTGCCGACGGCGCGCATGTCGCCGGCTCCTGCACCGGCGTCCTGCTGCTCGCGAGCACGGGCCTGCTCGACGGCAGGCGGGCGACGACGGCCTGGTGGCTGGCGCCGGCGTTCAAGGAGCTGTTCCCGCTCGTCCAGTTGGCGACCAGCGAATTGATCCTCACCGACGGCGCCTTCACGACGGCCGGGGCGGCGATGGCGCAGATGGACCTGATGGTCGGGCTTGTCGCCCGTTATGCCGGCGTCGAAACCGCCGAGGGCTGCGCGCGCAAGATGGTGCTCGACGAGCGGCGGTCGCAGGCGCCCTATATGGCGATCGGCCTGCTCGCCGCCTCGAGCGAAAGCGTCGCCAAAGCGGCGTCCTGGGCGCGGCCACGGCTCGGCGAGCCGATCGGCGTGACCGACCTGGCCGCTGCGGTCGGACAATCGCCGAGGACCTTCTACCGGCGCATCGCGGCCGCGACCGGCCTGTCCCCGATCCAGTTTCTTCAGCAGCTGCGGGTCGAGCGGGCGGTGGAGCTGATCGAGACCACCTCGCTCCCGTTCGAGGAGATCGCCTATCGGGTCGGCTATTCGGATCCGTCGACCCTGCGCGGTCTGGTTCGGCGCGGCGCCGGCCTCGGCCCGCGGGATCTGCGCGCACGCGCACGATCGGCCGAGGTGCGCGCGCTGCCGCCGCCGCCGGGCCTGGCGTCGCTGGTCTGACCGCTTCGGCCCGCAATCATCGCCGCCGCCGATCGGGCGGGCGCCGTGGCTCCCGTTCGAACACGGCCGCGATCGGACCGAACTCGTAGCCCTCGTCGCGCCGCCCGGACGCGGGATCCCACAGGCTCGATACGGTGCCGTCGAAAAACAGGGCGTCGCGACAGCCGAGCACGTCGCGGAAGAAGCGGGCGAAGCGACCGAACGATACCGGCTCCTCGCTGATCACGAACCACGCGCGGCGGCGGTCGACCGTGCCGACGCCGTTGCGGACGTGACGGGATTCGCCATCGGGCTGGAATGCCGGGTGGAGGCGTCCGTCGATCACCAGCATCGGACCGGACTGGGTCGCCCAGCGCACAGGCGGCCGCGTCCGCGCAAAGGCGGCGCTCTCGCGGATCATCACGCTGCCGTCGGCCGCGACCGCGAACACGCCGTTCGGCTTGAGGTGGAAATTGCCTTCCCCGTCGCGCGTGTTGATCCGGTGCCGCTCGTTGCCATTCTCGACATAGAGGCCGATCGGCATCCGCTCCTCGTCATACATGCCGGCGTTCATCGCGAAGCGCAGTCGCCGCGCGCGCGGGCCGAGCCTGCCCGCCAGGGCGGTGAAGCTGCGGAGCGCGCCATTCGGTCCGTCGACGAACAAGGCGAATTCGTGTCGGCGCGCATCATAAGCGCAGATGGTGAAGCGGGCGCCTTCGAAGGTCCGCTCCCGGCAATGTCCCGCCACCGCCCGCTCCGGCACGGAAGGCTGGGCCGCCTGCTCGTCGCCGCAGCCGGCGAGCAGGGTCAGCGAGGCGAATAGGGAGATCGCGCTAGAGCGAATAGCCGCCATCGCTGACCAGGCAGGCGCCGGTCGTGAACGCCGCCTTGTCGGAGAGGAGGAAGGCGATCTGCTCGGCGATCTCCTCGGGCTTGGCGTATCGGCCGAGCGGCGTCGCCATGCCGCCGAGCGCCTGGAATGCGGCCGCCTCGCTGCCGGTCTGCTCGACCAGATCCTGGAAGAAGGGGAGGTCGGTCCAGATCGGAGTCTCGACCCCGCCCGGCGCGATCGCATTGACCCGGATGCCGGCGCCGGCGCCCTCCTTGGCCGCGATCCGGGCAAGGTGGATCACCGCCGCCTTCGAGGCGCCATAAGCGCCGATGCCGGGCTCCGCCTTCACCCCGGCCGCGGACGCGGTCAGCACGATGCTGCCGCCGCGCCCGGTGGCGCGGATCGCGCGCATCGCCGCCCGCAGGGTCAGGAAGGCGCCGTCGAGATTGGGCGCCATCACCCGCCGCCATTCGGCGAAGCTCAACTGCTCGATCGGACAGCCGGCGCCGATCCCGGCATTGACCAGGGCATGGTTGAGGCCGGCGAGCTCCGCCTGCTCCCAGAGCGCCGCGTCGGGCGCGGCGCCGCCCACCACGCAGCAGGGGCCGCCCCCCGTGTGGGGCCCCCGCAGCCGCGT
>JAYRLF010000134.1:0-9598 GCA_041905385.1 Allosphingosinicella sp. | reverse complement strand
CAGTTCAACATCCCCGAGGCCGGCCTGCTGCTGATCCTGGCGGTCGACCACTTCCTCGACATGGGACGCTCTGCGACCAATGTCGTCGGCAACGCCGTCGCGAGCTCGGTCGTGGCGCGCTGGGAGGGCACGCTCGATCCGCTCGAGCCGGCCGACATCGAGCCGCCGCACGCGCCGACGCACCAGCCGACACCGCCACCGGAAACCTGACCTCATGCTCGAAATCGCAGGGATCGCCCTGCTCCCCGAATGGCCGGTCTTCCTGGCCTTCGTCGGCGCCGGGCTCGCGCTCAACATCGTTCCCGGCGCGGACATGACCTTCATCATCGCGGCGGCGGCGCGTGGCGGGAAGCGGGCCGGCGTGGTCGCGGCGCTCGGCATCGGCGCCGGCACCCTGGCCCACATCGTCGCGGCGGTGGCTGGCCTGTCGGCGATCCTCGCCTCGTCCCAGCTGCTGTTCGACCTGATCAAATATGCCGGCGCGGCCTACCTGCTCTGGCTCGCCTTCGCCCTGATCCGCGACGGCGGCGCCGGCAGCGGCGCCACCTTGCCGCAACCGACCGTGCAAGGCGGGCGCCTGTTTCGATCCGCCGTCCTGGTCAACATATTGAATCCGAAGGTCGCGCTCTTCTTCCTCGCCTTCCTGCCGCAGTTCGTCGACCCGGCGGCGGCGATGCCGGCGCTGCAGATCCTCGCGCTCGGCCTCTGGTTCGATTTCGCCGGAACCCTGGTCAATATCGTCATCGCGCTTGCCGCCGCCGGCACCGCCGCCAGGCTGCGCCATGTCGATTGGCTCGGCCGCGCCGCGCGCTGGGTCGCGGCGACGGCGATGGGTGGCCTCGCGCTGCAGCTCGCGCTCAGCTCGAGGCGTCAGGCGTAGGAATAGGCCCCACCGCGTTTCAAAGCGGCGGCATAAGCGGGGCGGGCATGGATCCGCTCGAGCCAGTCGGTCAGGTTCGGCCGCGATGAATCGAGTCCGGCACGGGTGCGCGCGACCTCGAGCGGGAAGCTCATCATGATGTCCGCCGCGGTGAATTCGTCGCCGGCAAACCAGTCGCGCGTCGCCAGCTCGCTTTCGAGCCAGTCGAGATGGCGTCCGAACATGGCGAGGATCGGCGCCTTGGCGGGGCGGCCAAGCAGGCCGAGCCGGTTGACGATCAACAGCCCGAACAGAGGCGGCATCATCGAGCCTTCGGCATAATGGAGGAAATGCCGATAGCGCAGCACCTCGTCGCGGTTCGCCGAGGGGCCGAGCCGCCCTTCCGCCTTCTCGACCAGATATTCGACGATCGCCCCGGTCTCGGCAACCACCCGCCCCTCATCCTCGACGACCGGCGCCTTGCCGAGGGGATGAACCTGGCTGAGCTCCGGCGGCGCCAGCATCGACTTGGGGTCCCGCTCATAGCGCCTGACCTCATAGGGCATGGCCAGCTCCTCGAGCAGCCAGAGCACCCGCTGCGAGCGCGAATTCTCGAGATGGTGGACGAGGATCATTCTGCTCCCTTTGCGGCGAGAGCGGCCAGCTCTTTCACAAGCTTTGCCGCCAGGGTTGCTGTGACACCGTTCATGTCGCGCGTGGGGTTCAGCTCGACAATGTCGGCGCCGACGATCGGGCCAGGGACGCGCTGCAGGACCGAGAGGAACTCGCGGACGCTCGGCCCGCCCGGCTCATGGTGGGAGACTCCCGGCGCGAAGGCCGGATCGAACCCGTCGAGATCGATGCTGATGTAGAGCGGCGCTTCGGGAATCGGCACGCGGTCGGGCGCGAAATCGCGCATCTCGACGATTTCGACGCCGAAGCGGCGCGCCTGATCGCGGCAATGATGATTCAGGGTCCGGATGCCGAACTGGACCAGCCGCCGCGCGAGGCCCTTCTCCATGATCCGCGCGAACGGCGAGGCGTGCGACAGCGGGTCGCCGTCGAAATCGTCATAGAGATCCGGATGCGCGTCGAAATGGAGGATGTTGAGCGGCCCGTGGATGCGCGCCAGCGCGGCGACGACGGGATGGGTGACCATATGGTCGCCGCCCAACACGATCGGCACGGCGCCGTCCGCGGCGGCGGCCGTGACTCCGGCATCGATCAGGGCGATCTCGTCCCAAGCCTCATCGAGCGGAAGATCGCCGATATCCTCGACAAAAATGTCAGCTCCGAGCTCGAGACCGCTTTCGCTGGCGGCATTGCCGCTATCCGACGCCAGAGCTGCGCGTATTTCTGCCGGGCCGCCTGCGGCTCCCCGCCGGTAGGAAGAATGTCGATCGGTCGGTAACCCGATCAGCCGGATCCGTGGGCGCGCGTCGGCACTCATGCAAAAACTCGATCAATGGGGGCTATTCGCATCGCGACGCTTGTCTTGCCGCTTGCGCCAGCGCAGGCAAGCCCTCCGCCAATCCCATCGCCGCCGGAAGAGCCAAAATGACCGCCGACGAGACGAACCGCCCGAGCCAAACTGCTGCCGGCCCCGGATTCCGCGAGTTCGTCGCGCTGATGGCGGCCCTGATGTCGCTCAACGCACTCGCCATCGATGCGATGATCCCGGCGCTACCCGATATTGGCCGGGCGCTCGCCGTGCCGACCGAGAATCAGCGTCAGCTGGTGATCTCCGTCTACATGATCGGCTTCGGCACGACCCAATTGCTCTACGGACCCCTCGCCGACCGCTTCGGCCGCCGGCGGGTCCTGCTTGGCTCGCTGCTCCTCTATATCGGCTTCGGACTCCTTTGCGCGCTGGCCGATAGCTTCCTGCTGCTGCTTGCGGCGCGGATGGCGCAGGGCGCCTCGGCCGCGGCCAGCCGCGTGCTTGTGATTGCCATCATCCGCGACCGCTTCGAGGGCAGTGCGATGGCGCGGGCGATGAGTCTCATCTTCATGATCTTCCTGCTGGTGCCGGTGCTGGCGCCCATGTTCGGCCAGCTGACTTTGTTGGTCGCGCCCTGGCAGTGGATCTTCGCCGGCCTTGCCATCTTCGGGGCGATCGTCGCGGCCTGGGCGACTGCGCGGCTGCCCGAAACGCTCCACCCGGAATTCCGGCGCCCGTTCTCGGCGAAAGCGATGTTCGCTGCCAGCGCCGAAACGCTGACCAATCGAACGTCGATTGGCTACACGCTCGCAGTCGCGCTCATGATCGGCGGGTTAATGAGCTATCTCAACTCAATCCAGCAGATCGTGTTCGACACCTTCGCACGCCCGGAACTGATCGGTGTCGTCTTCGCCGCTGTCGCGGTGCCGATGGCGGTCGCTTCTTACTTGAATTCACGCCTTGTGGCGCAGCTTGGAATGCGCCGGATCGCCCATAGCGGCATCATCCTGTTCACCCTGCTCGCCGGCCTACATCTCGTCTTTGCGGAATTCGGCGAATCGATTTGGCTGTTCATGCTGATGCAGGGGCTGATCATGTCAGCCTTCGGTCTCGCGTCCTCTAATTGCGGTACGCTGGCGATGCAGCCACTCGGGCATGTCGCGGGAACGGCCTCGTCGGTTCAAGGCACGATCACGACGATCCTTGGCGCTACACTCGGCATCGCCATCGGCCAGAGCTACGACGGCACGGTGATCCCGCTGGTGGGAAGTTACTTCCTGTTCGGCGCAGCCGCGCTCGTGATCGTCATGATCACCGAGCGCGGCCGGCTGTTCGGGACCGACTAGATATCGTCTTCGGCCGACGGACCCGCCATAAGTGCGTCGCCGACTTCGTCGGTCTTGCCGCGGATCGCTTTCTCGATCCGATTCGCAATCTCGCCATTGTCCTTTAGATATTGCTTGGCATTCTCGCGGCCCTGGCCGATCCGGATCGAATCGTAGCTGAACCAGGCGCCCGATTTCTCGACCAGGCCGGCCTTGACGCCGAGGTCGAGAATCTCGCCGAGCTTGGACACGCCTTCGCCGTACATGATGTCGAACTCGACCTGCTTGAACGGCGGCGCCAGCTTGTTCTTGACCACCTTCACCCGGGTCGCATTGCCGACGATGTCGTCGCGATCCTTGATCTGGCCGGTGCGGCGGATGTCGAGCCGGACGCTGGCATAGAATTTCAGCGCGTTGCCGCCCGTCGTCGTCTCCGGATTGCCGTACATGACGCCGATCTTCATCCGCACCTGGTTGATGAAGATGACGAGGCAGCGCGACTTGGAGATCGAGCCGGTGAGCTTGCGCAGCGCCTGGCTCATCAGCCGGGCCTGCAGGCCGACATGGCTGTCGCCCATCTCGCCCTCGATCTCGGCGCGCGGCACCAGCGCGGCGACCGAATCGACGACCAGGATGTCGACCGCGCCGGACCGGACCAAAGTGTCGGTGATCTCGAGCGCCTGCTCGCCCGTATCGGGCTGCGAGACAATCAGGTTGTCGACGTCGACGCCGAGCTTGCGGGCGTAGATCGGATCGAGCGCATGTTCCGCATCGACGAAAGCGGCGACGCCGCCGGCCTTCTGCGCCTCGGCGACGGCATGCAGCGCGAGGGTGGTCTTGCCCGAGCTTTCCGGCCCGTAAATCTCGACGATGCGGCCGCGCGGCAGGCCGCCGATGCCGAGCGCGATGTCGAGCCCGAGCGATCCGGTCGAGATCGTCTCGATCTCGATCGCCTCGCGCGAGCCGAGCCGCATCGCGCTGCCCTTGCCGAACGCGCGGTCGATTTGAGCCAGCGCGGCATCGAGTGCCTTCTGTTTGTCAGCGTCCATGGATGTCCTGTCGGAAACGACGTGAAGTGATGCCGTCATTGGCGTGTCTCCCCGTATTGCGATCGCGCCACTGCTTCAACGCGTGATTGCGTCGTACACGATGTGTTCCATGAGAACAAGAGGAGAACTTCTAGTTGTGCGGCCGGCCGAGAACGCGGGAAAGCGCGACCTTCATCTCGTCGCGAAAGACGGGCCTGTCATAGATGTCGTTATGGCCCACCCCGCCTATGGTTCGATCGAAGACGAGGTTGGGAACTGCCCTTCGCAGCGCATCGGTGCGGGCCGGAACGACGAGGGTATCGCGCTCGCCGGCGATGATCGCGACCGGAACCGGCCGTTCCGCCAGGTCATCGGCCGGATCGAGATCATGACGGAACAGCAGCCGCACCGGCAGCCAGGGATATTGCCCGGCGGCGACGCGCCCCAGCGAATCGAAGGGCGTGATGAGGATCAGCCCGTCGAGCGGCCGCTCCGCGGCGAGCGCGGAAGCGACGCCGCTGCCGACGCTGAAGCCGACGGCGACGACGCGGGCAGGCCCGAGCCGATCACGCACGAAATCGTGAATCCGCACGGCGTCGGCGCGCAAAGCGGCCGCGCCCGGCGTGCCTTCGCTCGGCCGATAGCCGCGATAGTGAAAGGCGACGACGTGCGCCTCCGGATAGAGATCGTGGAGATAGGCGGCCATGGCATCGCCGTTCCAGGCGTTGCCGCCGAATCCCAGCACCAGCAGCCGCTCCGAGGAGGGTCCCGCCGGCGGAATGTGGAGTCCGATCAGTCGTTCACCGGAGGCGGCCGTCACCGACAGCGGCTCGGCGCCCGCCGGCAAAGGACCGGCCGGCGCGACCTGCCCGACCGGGAACAGAATCGCCGTCTGGCTGAAATAGAGGAAGGCGAGGATCGCCAGATAGGCGAGGATCGGAACGAGCAGCAGCCACATCAGCCGCCGCCTCACTTCTGCTTGGCGGCTCCGGCCGCGGCCTTCACGCGCGGAGCGCCCGTTCCAGCGCCGGCGCGATCGCCTCGATCGTATAAGGCTTGGACAGGACCGGCGCGCCGGCGTGCTCGGCGGGCGGCGGCTCGACATGGCCGCCGGTCGCGATCACGAACGGCTTGCCCTCCGCCGCCAGCCGGTCGGCAACCGGCCAGGCCTGCTTGCCGTCCTTCAGCTGCACGTCGATGATCGCGACATCGAAGCCGCCGCGGTCGACATGGTCGAGCGCCTCCTCGACCGACTCGCAGGTCCCGACCACATTGTGGCCCAGGGATTCGAGGAAATCCTCGAGCATCATCGAGATGAGCGGCTCATCCTCGACGATCAATATGGAACGCGTGGTCGACATCGGCTCCGGCTTAACGTCCGTATCGCAAAGGAAAAGGGCTATTTGGCGGCAGCCGCAATGAGAACCTCCCGGACTGCTTCGGCAAGCTGCTGAACGGAGAATGGCTTGGCGAGGAACGAGACGTTGGGAATGTCGATCGACTTGCGCAGCTGCTCCTCCGCATAGCCGGAGATGAACAGGATCGGCAGCTCGGGATGCATCTTGCGCGCCGCGCGCACCGTGGTCGGGCCGTCCATGGTCGGCATCACGACGTCGGAGATCAACAGCTCGATCGTCTTCTCGCGGCCGAGGATCTCGAGCGCCGCCTCGCCATTCTCCGCGGTGAGCACAGTATAGCCGTGACGCGTCAGCGCGCGCTCGGCGACGGCGCGGACCATCGTCTCGTCCTCGACCAGCAATATGGTGCCGCTGCCCCAGAGCTCGCCGGCCTTGTCCTTGGGCTTGGGCTTGGCCGCCGCCTCACCCGGCTGGGCTCGGTGTACCGGCAGATAGATGGAGAAGGTCGTCCCCTTGCGCAGCTGGGACTCGGCGAAGATGAAGCCGCCGGATTGCTTGACGATGCCGTAGACGGTCGAAAGGCCGAGCCCCGTCCCCTTCCCCACCTCCTTGGTGGTGAAGAAGGGCTCGAAGATCTTGCCGATGATGTTCTGCGGGATGCCGGTGCCCGTGTCGGTCACCTTTAGCCCGGTGTAGTCGCCGATCGGCAGGATGTCGGTGCCCATCCGCCGCACGTCGTCGGCACTGACCGCGAAGGTCTGCAGGGTGAGCGTGCCGCCGGCGTCGGGATCCTTGGCCAGCATCGCATCGCGCGCATTGACGCCGAGGTTGATGATCACCTGCTCGAGCTGGCCGGGGTCGGCGCGGACCGGCCCGAGGCCGCGGCCATGCTTGACCTGCAGCTTGATCCGCTCGCCGAGCAGGCGCGTGAGCAGGTGCGAGACCTCGGCGACGACGTCGGGCAATTGCAGCACCTGCGGCCGCAGCGTCTGCTGGCGCGAGAAGGCGAGCAGCTGCCGCGTCAGATTGGCGGCGCGGTTGGAGTTGGAGCGGATCTGCTGGATGTCGTCATAGTCGCTGTCACCAGGCGTATGCCGCATCAGCATCAGGTCGCAGGTGCCGAGGATCGCGGTCAGGATATTGTTGAAATCGTGCGCGACGCCGCCGGCGAGCTGGCCGACCGCCTGCATCTTGGTCGCCTGCGCAATCTCGCGCTTCAGCCGCGCCTCCTCGCTATTGTCCTTGAGGCTGATCATCACCGCGGCATTGCCGAGGCCGCGCGCGCCGGCGACGGTCATTGCGACCGGCTCTTCCGGATTGTTCCGCAAACGGACGGCGAGGTCGCCGGTCAGGGCCCGGCCGCGCCCGAACCGGCGCACCGCATCGGACACCGCCGCCTTGTCCTCGTCGACGACCAGATCGCCGGGCCAGACCGGCCGATCGCTGGCCGACAGCCCGACCGCCTTGCGAAAACCCTTGTTGAGGAAGACGAAGCGGCCGTCGCCATCGGCCAGCGCGAGGCCCAGCGGCAGGCTGTCGAGCAAGGCGTGGACATGGCCGTGCTCCTCCTCGCCGACGCGCGCGCCTGGGACGTCGTCCAGCATCAGGAACAGGCTCGGCGAGTCCTCCGCGTCGCCGGCCGGGATCTGGAGAATGCGCAGCGGCAGCCCGGCCTTGCCTTCGGAGGCGAAATGGAAGCTGCCGGATTCCGACGCGGCGAGATGATCGACCAGGCTACTGCCCTCGACACTGTCGACCTCGTCGCCGGTCGCCCGATGGGCGAACCCGCCATTGGCGGCGCGGATTCTGCCCTCGGCGTCGGTCAGAACGACCATGAGGCCGGCGTCGCTGGCGCGCCGTCCCGCTTCACCGGCGAGCAGGCGCCGTGCCTCGACCGCCAGGTCCGGCCCGCGAACCGGAGCGAAACGCCAGAGCAGCAGATTGTCGTGCCCGGCCGGGCGTGCCTCGCCGCTGACCAGTCGCCCGCCGAGCCGAATCGGCGCGACCGCCGCCTCCCCGTCGCGCAGCGCCGCGCGCGCCGCCTGGGCGAGCGCCGCCGGATCACCCAGCTCGGCCGGACCCGCGGATCCGAACCATTCGCCCCAGGCGGCGTTAGCGCAGATCAGCTCGTTCTGCCCGTCGCTGAGGGCAAGCGCGATCCCCGGTCCCGCGCCGTCGAGCGCCGAACGGACGAGAGAGATGTCGAAGCCGGCGGAGGTCTCGGGAAGGTCGACTGCGGCCGGCGCGTGGCGTCGCACCAGGGCGAGCATGCCTCCAATCCCGATCAGTCCGGCGAAGAAGGCGCCGGCGAACAGCGGGTCGCGCACGACCCAGAGCATCGCGCCGGCCGAGGCCAGCGCCGCCAGGCCGAACAGCCAGGCCGAGCGATCCGGCCGCGCCGCCCGATTTGCCCCGAAGCCCGCCATGCTCGCCATCTAGGGAGTGCGCCCGGGCGATCGCGCCACGCTGCTGACGGCAAAATCGGAAAACTGGAATGTGGTCATGCGATCCTGTTGAGCCGGTATAATCGGCGCGCGGCCCGGTTCAATCGTTGCTCGCGGTCCGCAATGCGCGCCGACGCCATTTCCGCCCGGTCCACCAGCGCCAGATGAAGGCGGCAACGAAATAGCCGATCGCCCCTGACAGCAGGGCGATCAGGAACAGGCCCGAAACCAGGGCCGGGGCCGCGTCGGAAAAAAGCCACGCGACCCATTCGCCGACGCTGGCGCCGCGTGCGTAAAGCGCCTGGAACGAGGCGACGTCGGCGTGGAAGCCCAGGCGATTGCCGAGCCAGATCGACGCGATCAGCAGAAAGGGCGTGGTTGCCGGATTGGTGAGGAAGGTCATGGCCGCCGCGACCGGAATATTGGCGCGGAATGGGATCGAGAGCAGCGCGGATCCGACGATCTGGACGCCCGGGATCAGGAAGAAGACGCCGACGAACAGCCCGGTCGCGACCCCGCGCGGCACCGACCGGCGGGTGAAGCGCCAGAACTCGCTGTGGAGGACGCGCTGACCGAACGGACGCATCCAGCGGCTCTGCGCGAGGTCCTCGCGCTTCGGCGTGTTCTTCGCCATCCACCGGGTGATCCGCTCAACCATGCTGGCGCAGCAGGCGGCCCTGCTCCCTCTTCCAGTCCTTCTCCTTCTCGTACTCGCGCTTGTCGTGCGACTTGCGGCCACGCGCGAGCGCGAGCTCGACCTTGGCGCGGCCGCGGCTGTTGAAATAGACCGAGAGCGGCACCAGGGTCATGCCCTGGCGCGCGACCGCGCCGTGCAGCTTGGCGATCTGACGCTGGTGGAGCAGCAGCTTGCGCGGCCGTTTCGGCTCATGGTTGAAGCGGTTACCATGGCTGAACTCGGGGATGTTGGCGTTGATCAGCCACGCCTCCTCCTCCGACACTTCGGCATAAGATTCGGCAATCGATCCCTCGCCGAAGCGCAGCGATTTCACCTCGGTCCCGGTCAGCGCGATGCCGGCCTCGAACCTGTCCTGAATCTCGTAATCGAAGCGCGCGCGCCGGTTCTCGGCGACGACCTTTTTCTTGTCGAATTCGGCGTGATGCGGGCGGGCCATCAGAGGAGAC
>JAYRLF010000133.1:7041-9609 GCA_041905385.1 Allosphingosinicella sp. | reverse complement strand
CTGGACGAGCCTCGCCGCGGAGCCGCCGGCATTTCCGGAGCTGCCCGAGGCGATGCGCGATGCCAGCCTGGATCGGTTCTGGTGGCGGCTGCGGCCGACCCGCTCCGGCCTGCTCGATGCGCTCGAGAACCATCTCGATCCGGCCCATCCGCATTTCCTCCATCCCTGGCTGGTCCGCTCACCGAAGCGGCGCAACATGAGCCGAGTCGAGGTTCGCGCCGGTCCGTGGGGCGCCGAGGCGGTCTATGTCGAGGAACGGCGCAACCGTGCGCTGCTGCCGGCCGCGATGGAAGGGCGGCGGGCGCGCAGCATCGGCCGCCTGTGGCCGCCGACGATCGGCGAGGTGCGGCTGGAATCGGCCGCTGGGAAGATGCTGTCGATCGCGGTCGCCTTCACCCCGGTCGACGAGGGCCTGACCCAGCCCTGGGCCCATTTCGCGAGCACCCGCGGCTGGTCGCCGGCCTGGTTCAAGGCGCTCGCGCTGAAGGCCTTTCATCTGCCGGTCCTGAACCAGGACCGGCGCATGCTGCGGCTGCAGGACGAGGCGCGGACCGGCGAGCCTTATGTGATCGGGCCGCTCGACGTGCTGGCGCGGGCGATCTGGCGGCATGCCAATGGCGAGGTCGTGGCGGAGGAAAGGCGCGAGCTGGATTTGTGGCTTTGACCGTTTCGAAGCCCCTCTCCTTCAGGGGAGGGGTCGAGGTGAGGTGCTGAGGCTGAGGCAGTTCAGCCTGTTTCGAATATTCTCAAGGACCGAACCCCACCCCAACCCCTCCCCTGAAGGGGAGAGGCTTATTCGGGATTGTATCCCCGACGCACCCTCCTGAGCTTGCGGTCCGTGGGGGTTTCGATGCCGCGGCTTATCTCGATCCTGGGCTCGCCGATTTCGAACGGCTCCAACGCCTTCAGCAAGGCTTGGGCGACCTTGGGATCGACGTCGCGCGGCAGTGATGCCGGCAGGGCTATGCTCAACGCCGACGGCCCCGTTTGCACGATCCGGAAATCGTCGATCCGCGCGTCCGCATCGACCACGGCGTTGCGGACCACGTCCGGCGTGACCAGCTTGCCATCGAGCAGCAGGCTGTCGTCGATGCGTCCCTCGATCCGGCGAACCGGCTGGAACGATGAGCCGCAGGGGCAAGGCGCCGGATCGAGCTCGACCAGGTCGTTCATTCGATAGCGGATCATCGGCTGGACGCGCCGGACCAGGTCGGTGAAGACGAAGCCGAACAGGGCGCTGCCTTCGACTTTCTCCCATTCGCAGCGGACGACATCCTCGGCCATGTGCAGGGTGCCGTGCGGGCAGCCGACGCCGAACAGCCCTTCGGTCGCCATGTAGATTTCGCGCACGCGCAGGCCGCTCGCCTGCTCGATGACGCGGCGGTCGATCGGATCGAGCACTTCGGCGCCGCTGAACGGCTGGACGCCACCAAGCAGGCTGAGCTCGGCCAGACGGCGCAGCGCGCGCGGCGGCGCGACCAATGTGTCCGGAGCGAAGCGCGCGAAATCCTCGGCCCAATTGTCGATGCCGCGGCCGAGATCGAAGAAGCGGAGGCTAATCCGACTGCCCTCGCTGGCCGAGCGATAGAGGCTGCTCATGCCGGGCAATGCCAGCGCGACGCGGCGCCGGCGCCAGAGCGCGTCGGGCAGGGTCTTGGCGAGGATCACGCCGAGCCAGGTGAAGCGCTCGCGGTCGCTGATCACGAAGCGGCCGCGATTGCCGCTGGTGCCTGTGCTTTGCCCGACCGGAAATCCGCGCACCCGGTCCTCACCCTTTTCCAGCGCCGCGACGGCTTCATCCAGCGTGACGCCGGCCGTATTGAAGTCCGCGAAGCGGCCCTGCTGAAGCGCCTTGTCGATGATCGGCTCGGGACCGCTCGGCAGCGTCTGGTAGAAGGGGATCTCGCCCCGCGCCCAGTGCGTGATGCGCGCATAGCCATGCCGATGATGAGCCTCGATCGCGGCGCGCGAGCGCAAGGTCGCGTGCAGCCAGCGGGTCCGCGCATAAGCGGTCAAAGCCGTCAGGATCGAACCGGTCCGCACGCTTGCCATGAAGCGGACATAAGCGGCCCGCACGCCGCCACCAATGCGCTCCGGTTGAGCGCGCCCGGAAAATGCCCGATAGCGCTCGGGCCCGAGGAGATCGGACGATGAGTTTCTTCGAAAGCCTCATCCTGCTGCTGCTGATCGCGACCCTGCTGCTTCAGGTGTCGCGCCGGACCGCCATTCCCTATCCGACCATGCTCGCCGCGGCGGGAATCGCCGTCGCTTTGGTGCCGGGGGCGCCGTCGATCGGGCTCGAGGGCCATACCGCGCTCGCCTTGTTCCTGGCGCCGATCCTGCTCGACGCCGCCTTCGATTTCCCGCTCAGCACGCTGCGCAAATTGTGGCGGCCGCTGCTGGCCCTGGCGGTGTTCGCGGTCATCGTCACGACCGGCGTCGTCGCGTGGATCGGCTGGGCCTTTGCCGGCCTGCCGATCGCCGCCGCGATCGCGCTTGGGGCGATCGTGGCGCCGCCCGACGCCGCCGCCGCGACCAGCGTGCTGCGTTCGGCCTCGCTGCCGCGCC
>JAYRLF010000133.1:0-7031 GCA_041905385.1 Allosphingosinicella sp. | reverse complement strand
AGCTGCTGACCGGCGAGAGCCTGCTCAACGATGCCTCGGCGCTGCTGCTCTACACCGCTGCGGTGGCGGTCCAGGTCGCCGGCGGCATCAGCGGTGATGTCGCACTGCGCCTGTCGCTCGCGGTACCCGGCGGGATCGCTTTCGGCCTGGCCTTCGCCTGGCTGTTCACCAAGCTGCTGCCCTATACGCGCGGCTCGCTGGGCGGGAATGTGTTCGAGTTCGTCGGCACCTATCTGGTCTGGATCCTGGCCGAGCGGCTCGGCCTTTCAGCGGTGCTCGCCGTGGTCGCGATGGGCATGTACATCGCCAATGCGCCGCTGATCATGATCGGCGCGCGCAACCGGGTCCAATCCTTCGCAGTCTGGAGCGTCGCGGTCTTCCTGCTGAACGTGCTCGCCTTCCTGCTGATGGGGATGCAGGTGCGCGAGATCATCGCGGCGATGCCGCCGGATCGGCTCGGCGAGGCGGCCCGTTTCGCGCTCGTGATCGTCGCCGCGGTGATCGCGACGCGGATGATCTGGGTGCTCGGCTATAACCGGCTCGCGGCGCGCTTTGCCGGTCTGCGGGGCAATAGCGACCAGCGCAGCTTCAGGCAGAGCGTCGTGGTCGGCTGGTGCGGCATGCGCGGGCTGGTGTCGCTCGCCACCGCCTTCGCCTTGCCGGCGAGCTTTCCGCAGCGCGACCTGATCGTCCTGGCCGCCTTCGCCGTCGTGATCGCCACTTTGGTGCTGCAGGGCCTGACCCTGTCGCCGTTGATCCGGCTGCTCGGCCTCGGCGACGACGATGACGAGGCCCAGGAGCTGGTGCGGGCGCGCCGGGCGCTGTCCGATGCCGCGCTGGCCTCGATGGCGGACGGCAAAGGCCGGGTCGCAAGCGAGATCAAGCGGCAATATGAGATCGACCGGGCCGCGCTGAACGAGGATTGCGACGAGCTCGAGCAGAGGCGCGCGATCAAGCTCGCCGCGATCGCGGCGCAACGGAAGAGGCTGGACGGGCTGCGCGACGAGGATGCGATCGGCGACAGCTCCTATCTGCTGCTGCAGGAAGAGCTCGACTGGCACGAATTGTCGGTCCTGCCGGCGTCGGGACGGACGATCGAGGAAGGGTAGGGGAGCCCGCTTCGCGCAAGCGGCGGATTCGAATATGCTGCCCGAGTGGACCAAGGGGGCGAGACGAAACTCGGCCGGCAGGGCTGGCAGCGGATTGCGCTGATCTGGCTGCTGATTGCCGTGGCCTGGACTCCGGCGGCGGCCTTGTCCGGTACCGGTCCGCTCGACGGACCGGGCGTGATCGCAGTCGCGTTCCTCGCCAATCTCGTTCATTTCGCGCCCTGGGCACTGGCGATCCCGCTGCTGCTGGTGGTGAGCCGCCGCTATCCGATCGGTCTCGACCGAAGCGCCACAAATGCGGCGATCTTCGTGCTGATCGGGATCGTCCTGATCCCGCTTTTCACCGCGATGAGCGTCACGATCGGGCGAGTCTTGGTGGTGTTGTTGCGTGGCCTGCCCGTCGACTCCGCGCTGAGCGGGCTCGGGAGGCCGATCCTGGTCACCGGACTCTATGCCATTCCCACCTACGTTGCAGTGGTCGGGATCGCGCAGACGATCGCCTATCTCGAGCGCTTCCGCCAGCGGGAGCGGCTGCTCTCGCAGGCGCGGGCGGACGCGTTGCGCGCGCAGATCGCCCCGCATTTCCTGTTCAACGCGCTCAATGCGATCTCCGCGCTCGGCTATTCCGATCCGGCCCGCGCCGACGAGGCGCTGGTGCGCCTGTCAGGCCTGCTCCGCCAGACTCTCGAGCGCGACCAATGGTCGACGCTGCGCGAGGAGATCGCCTTGGTCGCCGATTATGTCGAGCTGCACCGGCTGCTGCTCGGCGACCGCCTCAACTTCGAGATCAGGATCGCGCCGGAGGCATGGAACGTGCCGCTGCCGTCGATGCTGCTGCAGCCGCTGATCGAGAACGGACTCGCGCACGGCATATCGGCGATTCCGGAAGGCGGCACGCTGACCCTGTCCGCCGCGGTCGAAGGGGATTTGCTGCGGATGGAGATGGTCAACGATGTCGGCCCGGAGGGCGAGGGCAAGCCGGGTACCGGGATCGGTCTCGCCAATGTCCGCAACCGGCTCGCGGCGAGCTATGGCGAGCGCGGCGCGCTCGACTTCGCCATCACCGGGCAGTCGGCGGTCGCCACCTTGACGCTGCCGCGCCTCGAATCGACGCCGCCATGATCCGCGCAGCGATCATCGAGGACGTGCCGCTGGCGCGGGAACGGCTGCGGCGGATGCTGGCGGCACATGCGGACGTCCAGTTCGTCGGCGAAGCCGGCGACATGCAGGCCGGCGCGGTGCTGCTGCGCTCGATCGCGCCGGACCTCGTCTTCCTCGACGTGACCCTGCCCGACGGCGAGGGGCCGGACCTGCTGCGTCCGATTCCCGCAGAGCAGCGGCCGTTGATCATCTTCCTTACCGCGCGCGCCGATCATGCCGTGCCGGCCTTCGAGCTCGAGGCGGTCGACTATTTGCTGAAGCCGGTCGGCGACGACGAGCTCGCGCGGGCGATCGACCGCGCACGGCGTCGTCTGTCGCCGGACGATGCCGCGGCGGTCGAGACCCACGTCGCAGTGCGCAACGGCCGCCGCACCGACCTGATTCCGGTCGAGGCGATCGACTATGTGGAGGTGGCCGGCCATTATCTCTGCCTTCATGCCGGCGGCGAGGTGCACTTGCTGCGCGAACCGATCGTCGCCTTTGCCGAGCGGCTCGGCCCGGCCGGATTCGTCCGCTGCCACCGCTCGGTGCTGGTCCGGCTCGGCGCGGTCGCGGGCTTCGAGGAGCGCCGCAACGGCGATGCCGACCTGCGCCTCATTTCCGGCGCGACCGTCCCGTTGAGCCGCACCTACCGGCCCGAGATCGAGGCCGGCCTCCGGCTCTGATCCCGGTTCGCGACACGGACCGCACGGCCCACGCCAAATCCGGCGTGGGGTCATTGCCGGCGCAGCCGTGATCGGGCTCTGCGGGCGCATCCGCTCATCAAGGGAAATGAACCATGCGCCTCGCTTTCGCTCTTGCCGGCCTCGCGCTGGCCACGATGCCCGCGCTCGCCCACGAAAATCAGGCGCCTGCGCCGCCGCCACCGGCCGCCGCAGCCGCGCCGATGCCGACGCTCGCCTTTCGCGGCGGCCGCTGGTTCGACGGCACTCGCTTTGCGCCCGCCACCTGGTATTCGGTCGACGGACGGCTGACCCAGGCACGGCCGGCGCGGGTCGACGCGACGATCGACCTCGGCCAGCGCTTTGTGCTGCCGCCCTTCGTCGAGGCGCACAGCCACGACATGCAGAACGGCCGCTTCGCCGCCATCTCCAACGGCAAGAATCTGCGCGCCGGCGTGTTCTACTCGGTGCAGATGTGCTCGCGCCCCGACCAGCGCCAGGATTTCGCCGGCTTCTTCGGCCAGCCGGGAACGGTCGACGTGCTGTACGCCGATGCCTGCATCTCCTCGTCGGACGGTCATCCGCTCGGAATGATCCTGTCCTCCGCGCGCGAGGCCGGCGTCGAGGTCACGCCTGAGCAGGGCCGCGCCTTTTACGATCCGGTCGACACGATCGCGGACCTGGACCGGCTCTGGCCGCGCATCCTCGAGCGGCGGCCGCGGCTGATCAAGTTCATCCTGATCAATTCGCAGCGCCGCGAGGCCGACCGCGGCAATCCGCAATTGTTCGGCCGGATCGGCGTGGATCCGGCGCTGGCGGCACCGTTGGTCGAGCGCGCCCATGCGGCCGGCATCAGGGTCGCGGCCCATGCCGACAGCGCCGCCGACTTCGCGGTGCTGGTCTCAGCAGGGGTCGATTATGTCGCCCATCTTCCGGGCTATCGGTTCGCCGACGGGATGACGGCGCAGGATTATCGGCTGTCGGATGCGTCGATCGCGGAAGCTGCGCGCCGCGGCGTCGGCGTGATCACGACCGCCGGAATCGCCAGCGCCCATCTCGGCCGCTATCCGCAGAATAGCGGGCCGTTGCGCGCGATGCAGGCCGAGAATCTGCGGCGCCTGCGCCAGGGCGGCGTCAACCTGATCATCGGCAGCGACAATGTGATGGGCACGGTGGTCGACGAGATCGTCTATCTCGACGGCCTCGACGTGATGCCGCGCGCCGAATTGCTGCGCCGGGCCACGCACGACACCGCCCGGGCGATGTTTCCGGACCGTGCGATCGGTTCGTTCCGCGAAGGCGCCGAGGCGAGTCTGGTGGCGTTCGACGCCGACCCGCTTCAGTCGATCGAGGCGCTGCGCAGGCCGCGGATCCTGGTCAAGAACGGGAGCCTGCTCGGGCGCCCATAAGGCAAGGGGCGGGGGAGGGACTCTCCCCCGCCTGCACGTCAGGACGCGCGCCGCAGCCAGATCCGCGCACGCAACCGGCGGATCGCCTCGATACCGAGCAGGACCGCGCCGACCCACATCGCGCCCTCGGTCGCGAGCGCGGCGGCGGTGACGATCAGGGTCCATTGCGCAAGCGACGGCTCGAGCAGGAAAAAGGCGGCCGCGGCGGCGGTCCAGACGGCGACGACGAGGCCGAGCAATATGGCGGCCAGCAGCTTCTTCTTTCCGTTGATCATGTCTTTCACTCCTTTGCTTAGCGGCCGCTGCGAAGCCGCTCGGGCGAGAGCAGCGTGCCGTTGTTGACGACCGCCCGCACGTCGGCGACGCGGTTGAGATCGGCC
Organism: Allosphingosinicella sp.; assembly: GCA_041905385.1. Lineage (GTDB taxonomy): Bacteria > Pseudomonadota > Alphaproteobacteria > Sphingomonadales > Sphingomonadaceae > Allosphingosinicella. The sequence goes on along the minus strand of JAYRLF010000133.1, from coordinate 2,310 downwards.
CGCGGATCGGCGCCGATGAACAGGATGTCGGCTTCGTAGCCGCGCCGGAGCCGGCCGACCCTTTGGCCGAGGCCGAGAATGCGGGCGGCGTCCGAGGTCGCCATGCGCAGCACCGCCCAGGCGGGGATGCCGGCCTGCTGGTGCAGTGCCATCTCCTGCGACATCGACAGGCCCGGCGCGACATAAGGATTGGCGAGATCGCTGCCGATCGTCATCGGCACCCCGGCCTCGTACATGCGCCGGGTGAGCTCAAGCACCTTCGGCCAGACTGCGCGGGCGCGGCGATAATCGTCCGGCTGCCAGCCCATGTCGAAGCGAAAGGTGCGCCAGTTCGCAAGCATGTCCGGATGGAACAGCGCCGTATCCCGGTCCCGGCGGGCCGGATCGTCGCCCCAGAAAGCGGGCTCGAAGGCGATCAGGGTGGCGTCGAGATGGACCCGGCCGCGCGCCATCGCCGCGATCATCTCGCGCACCTCCGGCGATTCGAGGTCGGCGGCCTCATACCATTCGAAGAAGGCGAAGCCGCCGGGCCGACGGCGCGCGAGAAACTCCTGCCGCCGCGCCGCCGGGATCAGGTCCGGGCTGATCGGCATCATATGGACGATCGAGTCGATGCCGAGCGCCGCGGCCCGGGTCCAGCTGACGTCGTCGAGATGGGCGATGGTCGGCAGGTTGCGGGCGCGCGCGGCGGCGATGCCTTCGGCGAGATCGGCCTCGGTCAGGTCGTTGTAGAGCTTGATTGCCTGGGCGCCGCGGTCGGCCTGCCGGCGCACGATCTCTCCAACCGGCAGCGCGGCGGTGGGCCGGGTGACGAGGCCGTCGAAGGGGAAGGGCGAACGATCGATGACCTCGCCGGCGTAGATCGCCTCGGGGCCCAGCAAGGCACCATTGGCGACCGCTTGGCTGTAGGCGAGGCTGCGGCCGAGATCGCCGCCGGGATTGCGGATCGAGGTGACGCCGTAAGAGAGCAGATAGCGGGCATGGTGGCTGGTGATGTCCGGCCGATCGAGCGTCTCGAGGCGCGGCGTGCCCTCGCTGACCAGGCGGACCGGGCCGAGCGCGACATGGGCGTGGCTGTCGATCAGGCCGGGCAGGGCATAAAGGCCGGCGAAATGGTGCAGGGTCGCGCCGCGCGGGTTGCGCGGGCGGCCGCGCCCGATCGCGGCGATCCGGTTCCCCTCGGTGAGAATGTAGCTGTCCGGCTCCACCGTCTCGGTCGCGGGGTCGACCAGGGTGACGCCGACATAGAGATGGCGTTCGGGCGCGGGGGTCCGGGCGACGGCTTGGGAGGAGAGGCCGGTGCAGAGCAAAAGGGCGGCAAGCAGGCGGATGCGCATGGGGCGAACCTTTTCCAGTGAAGTTCGCCGGATCAGTCGCGCCCGCCGCCGCTGCGCTTACACTATTCCGCGAAAAAAGATTTTGTAAGGCGCGACCGGTCGAAAGAGACTGCACGCGCAAATGATCGAGATCGCGCGCATCATTGCCGATTACGGACCGGGCCTCGGCCGCGTCGCCGCATCCTATGAGGCCGATCCGGCGCTGCAGGAGGACCTGCTGCAGGAAATATTGATCGCGATCCACCGCGCGCTGCCGTCGCTCGAAAATCCCGCGAGCCTGGCGCCGTTCGTATTCCGGATCGCGCACAATCGCAGCGTCACCCATGTCGTGAAGCGCGCCGGCGAACGCCGACGCGCGGCGCAGGACGAGGTCGAGCCGGAGATCGACGGTGCCACTCCGGAGCAGCTGCTGATCGCGGACGAACGGGCGCGCCGGCTCACGGCCGCGGTGCGGCGACTGCCGTTGCGCTATCGCCAGGTGATCACCTTGCTGCTCGAGGATCTCAGCTATGCCGAGATCGCGGAGGCGCTCGAGATCAGCCTTTCCAATGTCGGCGTGCGGGTGAACCGCGCCAAGGCTCAATTGAGGACGATGCTCGATGATGCATGACGATTTCCTGGCCGAGCTGCGCGCCGACTGGTGCCGCCCGACGGTCGATCTCGAGCGGATGCGGCGGCAGAGCGAGCGGCGGCGGCGGCTGGCGGTCCTCTACGACCTGCTGAGCCTGGCCGGTACGCTCGGCGTGGCTCCGCTCGCCTTGTGGTTCGCCTGGCGGGCCTTCAGCCAGGCCAATCCGATCACGGCGGTCGGTGCGGTCGCGCTTCTGGTCGCGGCCCCCTTGCTGGTGCTCGAATATGTCGAGCGCAGGCGCGAGCGCCGGATCCGCTATGACGACACGCCGCGCGGCGTGCTGCTACAGGCGCGCGACCAGGCGCGGTTCGCGCAGCGGCAACTGCGCGGCTGCCGCTGGAC
>JAYRLF010000132.1:0-9614 GCA_041905385.1 Allosphingosinicella sp. | reverse complement strand
CGGGCAGCGCCGCCGCTTCCGCGCTGCGCGCGGTGCCGAACGCGATCCGCCAGTAGAGCCAGAGCATGTAGGCGGCGCCGAGGATGATGCCGGTCGTCGCGACCGCGGCCACCCAGGAGTTGGCGGCATAGGCGCCGACCAGGGCGAGGAACTCGCCGACGAAGCCGCTCGTGCCCGGCAGGCCGACCGAGGCCATGGTGAACAGCATGAACAGCAGGGCATAGCCCGGCATGTTGTTCGACAGGCCGCCATAAGCGTCGATGTCGCGAGTATGGAGCCGGTCGTAGACCACGCCGACGCAGAGGAAGAGCGCGCCCGAGACCAGGCCGTGCGAGAGCATGACGACGAGGCCGCCTTCGATCCCCTGCCGGTTGAACGCGAACAGGCCGATCGTGACGAACGCCATGTGGGCGACCGACGAATAAGCGATCAGCTTCTTCATGTCCTGCTGCACCAGCGCGACCAGCGAGGTGTAGACGACCGCGACCATCGAAAGGCCGAAGATCACCCAGATCAGCGCGGCCGAAGCCTCGGGGAACATCGGCAGCGAGAAGCGGACGAAGCCATAGCCGCCCATCTTCAGGAGCACGCCGGCGAGGATGACAGAGCCGGCGGTCGGCGCCTGGACGTGGGCGTCGGGCAGCCAGGTGTGGACCGGCCACATCGGCATCTTGACCGCGAAGCTGGCGAAGAAAGCGAGCCACAGCCAGTTCTGCGCGTCCGCCGGGAAATCGGTGACCATCAGCTCGGGGATGGAGGTGGTGCCGGCATAGTTCACCATCCACAGCATCGCGATCAGCATCAGCACCGAGCCGAGCAAGGTGTAGAGGAAGAATTTGTAGGCGGCGTAGATCCGGTCCTTGCCGCCCCAGATGCCGATGATCAGGTACATCGGGATCAGGCCGGCCTCGAACATGATGTAGAAGAGGAACAGGTCCTGGGCCATGAAGACGCCGAGCATCAGCGTCTCCATCAAGAGGAAGCAGGCCATATATTCCGGCACCCGCTTCTCGATCGCCTCCCAGGACGCCGCGATGCAGATCGGCATCAGGAAAGCGGTCAGCACGATCAGCATCAGGGCGATGCCGTCGATGCCGAGCGCCCACTGGAACGCTCCGAACAGATCGGCGCGCTCGACGAACTGCCATTGCGCGCCGCCGACGACATAGGTCGCCCACAGGCCGGCACAGAGCGCGAGCGTGAGCAATGTCGTCGCGAGCGCGATCCAGCGCGCGGTCCGCGGCCCGCTGACCAGGCAGCCGAGCGCGCCGAGGATCGGCAGGCCGAGGATGGCCGAGAGGATCGGGAAACCGGCCATCGTCACCGCGCCATCACCCAAGTTGCGGCCGCGGCGACGCCGAGCAGCATCACCAGAGCATAAGTGTAGAGATAGCCGGACTGGATCCGGGCGGTGAGCCTGGTGCCGGCGACGATCGCGGCGGCGGCGCCGTCGGGACCGAACCGGTCGATCGTGCCTTCGTCACCGCGCTTCCACAGCACCCGGCCGAGCCAGACCGAGGGCCGGACGAAGACGACATTGAACAGCTCGTCGAAATACCATTTGTTCAAGAGGAAGTCGTAGAGCAGGCGGAAATTGCCGACGAACACGGCCGGGAAACGGGTGTTGCGAATATAGGCGTAGAAGGCGATGGCGAGGCCGGTCAGCATGACCGCGGCCGGCGCCAGCTTCACCCACAGCGGCACTTCATGGATCGCATGGGCGAGGTGCGTGTCGAAGGCGATGCTGCCGGCCCAGAAATGGGCGCCCTCCTCGGCCTCGATGAACGGGCCATGGAAGAGGATGCCGGCAGCGATCGCGCCGAGCGACAGCAACGCGAGCGGCACCAGCATGGTCCACGGGCTCTCATGCGGATGGTATCCGCCGGTGCCGCTCGGAAGCTCGGCGGCGCCGGGATCGTCGGCGTGCGGCTCGTGGCCGGCATGCTCGTCAGCCGGATGATCGTGGGAATCGTGATCGTGGACCGCATGTTGGATATGCTCGGACTGGGCCCAGCGCGGCTTGCCGAAGAAAGTCAGGAAGACCAGCCGCCAGCTGTAGAAGCTGGTCAGCAAGGCCGCGAACACGCCGACGAAGAAGGCGAAGCCGCCGAACGAGGCGCCGCTGGCGAAGGCGCTCTCGATGATCGCATCCTTGGAGAAGAAGCCGGCGAAGCCGAAGCTCGGCAGGCCGGCGACCTGGATGATGCCGACGCCGGTGATGGCGAGCGTGCCGATCGTCATCGCCCAGAAGGTGAGCGGGATCTCTTTCCGCAGCGCGCCATAATAACGCATGTCCTGCTCGTGGTGCATGGCGTGGATCACCGAGCCGGCGCCGAGGAAGAGCAAGGCCTTGAAGAAGGCGTGGGTGAACAGGTGGAACATCGCCGCGCCATAGGCGCCGACGCCGGCGGCGAAGAACATGTAGCCGAGCTGCGAGCAGGTCGAATAAGCGATCACCCGCTTGATGTCGTTCTGGACGGTGCCGACCGTCGCCGCGAACAGAGCGGTGGCGGCGCCGACGACGGTGACGACGGCGAGCGCGGTGTCGCTGGTCTCGAACATCGGCGACAGGCGGCAGACCATGAATACGCCGGCGGTGACCATGGTCGCGGCGTGGATCAGCGCCGAGACCGGGGTCGGGCCCTCCATCGCGTCCGGCAGCCAGGTGTGCAGGCCCAATTGGGCCGATTTGCCGCAGGCGCCGATGAACAGGAGGATGCAGAGCAGGGTCATCGTGTCGATGCGGCCGCCGAGGAAGCCGATCGTCGAGCCGGTCATGTTCGGCGCCTCGGCGAGGATCGCCGGGATCGAGATCGTGCCGAAGACGAGGAAGGTGCCGAAGATGCCGAGGCTGAAGCCGAAATCGCCGACGCGGTTGACGATGAACGCCTTCATCGCCGCGGCGTTGGCAGACGGCTTGTGGTACCAGAAGCCGATCAGCAGGTAGGAAGCGAGGCCGACGCCCTCCCAGCCGAAGAACATCTGGACGAGGTTGTCGGCCGTCACCAGCATCAGCATCGCGAAGGTGAAGAGCGACAGATAGGCGAAGAAGCGCGGCTGGCTGTCGTCCTCGGCCATATAGCCCCAGGAGTAGAGGTGGACGAGCGCCGAGACGGTCGTCACCACCACCAGCATCACCGCGGTGAGCGCGTCGACGCGCAGCGCCCAGTCGACGACGAGGTCGCCGCTGTGGATCCAGTCGAGGACCGGGTAGAGCTGGCTCTGCTCGGTCCCGGCGACGAAGCCGAGGAAGATCGGCCAGCTCATGAACATGCCGGCGAACAGGGCGCCGGTCGTGACCAGCTTGGCCGCCGTATTGCCGATCATGCGGTTGCCGAGCCCCGCGACGATCGCTGCCAGGAGGGGCAGGAAGACGATTGCCTGGACCATCGTCAGCCCTTCATCTGGTTGATGTCGTCAACCGCGATCGTGCCGCGGTTGCGGAAGTAGATGACGAGGATGGCGAGCCCGATCGCCGCCTCCGCCGCCGCCACGGTCAGCACGAACATCGCGAAGACCTGGCCGACCATGTCGCCGCGGAAGGCGGAGAAGGCGACGAGGTTGATGTTCACCGACAGCAGGATCAGCTCGATCGCCATCAGGATGACGATCACGTTCTTCCGGTTGAGGAAGATGCCGAACACGCCGAGCACGAACAGGATCGCCCCGACGGTGAGGTAATGACCCAAGCCGATCATGACCGGCGTCCCCTTCTCGAGCGCCCGATCACAGCTGGACCCCCTCGCCCACCCCGGGCTGCATGTTGACGACCGCGTCCTTGGGACGGCGGCGGACCTGGGCCGAGACGTTCTGCGGGCGCACGTCGGAGCGCTTGCGGCCGGCAAGCACGATCGCGCCGACCATCGCGACCAGGAGGACGATGCCGGCGGCCTCGAAGATCAGCAGATAGCGGCTGTAGAGCAGGTTTCCGAGCGCGACGATGTTCGACACGGCCGGCCGCGCGACCGTGGCGTCGGGCGCGAGCGCGATGCCGCCGGCGCTGTGGGCGATGAAGCCGAAGAACATGACCACCAGAAGGCCGCCGGCCAGCAGCAGCCCTGGGAACCAGTAAGCGGCGAAGCCGGCGCGCAGCTCAGCGAAATCGACGTCGAGCATCATTACGACGAACAGGAACAGCACCGCGACCGCGCCGACGTAGACAATGACCAGCAGGAAGGCGAGGAACTCGGCCCCGATCAGCAGGAACAGGCCGGCCGCGTTGAAGAAAGCGAAGATCAGCCAGAGCACCGAATGGACCGGATTGCGCGCCGCGATCGTCATCACGCCGGCGGCGATGACGAGTGTCGCGAACAGGTAGAAGACGAAGACCTGGATCACTTTACGGCCCCGGATCCATGCCGCACCACGGCGAAGGCCGGGGTCCAGCTTGCGAAATCAGACTGGGTCTCGGCCAGCGCCGGGACACTGCTCGGTGAAAGCATGGCGGCCATTACCGATAGGGTGCATCGGCGGCAAGATTGGCCGCGAGCGCCCGCTCCCACCGGTCGCCATTTTCGAGGAGCTTGGCCTTGTCGTAGATCAGCTCCTCTCGCGTCTCGGTCGAGAAATCCATGTTCGGCCCCTCGACGATGGCATCGACCGGGCAGGCCTCCTGGCACAGGCCGCAATAGATGCATTTGGTCATGTCGATGTCGTAGCGGGTGGTGCGGCGGCTGCCGTCCTCGCGCGGCTCGGCCTCGATCGTGATCGCCAGCGCCGGACAGATCGCCTCGCACAGTTTGCAGGCGATGCAGCGCTCCTCGCCGTTCGGATAGCGGCGCAGCGCATGCTCGCCCCGGAAGCGCGGGCTGATCGGGTTCTTCTCGTAAGGATAGTTGATCGTCGCCTTCGGCTTGAAGAAGTACTTCAAGGTCAGAAGGTGCGCCTTCACGAACTCCCAGAGCGTGAACGTCTTGATCCAATGGGCTACCATGGCAACAGGCCTTGCTTGTCGAGCATCAGATAGCCCGAGACGAGGAACACCCAGATGAGCGAGATGGGCAGGAAGATCTTCCAGCCGAGCCGCATCAGCTGGTCGTAGCGGAAGCGCGGCACCGTCGCCTTCACCCAGGAGAAGATGAAGAAGAAGATGAAGATCTTCAGGAAGAACCAGAACATGCCGGTCAGCGCGGTGCTGCCGAACACGAACCAGTAGAGCGGATCCCAATCCACGGGCGGCAGCCAGCCACCCCAGAACAGCACAGCGTTCATGCCGCACATCAGCAGCACGTTGCCATATTCGCCGAGCCAGAAGAGCGCGAAGCTCATCGAGCTATATTCGGTCTGGTAGCCGGCGACGAGCTCGCTCTCCGCCTCGGTCAGGTCGAACGGCGCGCGCGCGGTCTCGGCCATGGCCGAGATCAGGAAGATCACCGCGAGCGGGAACAGCAAGGGGTTGAGGCCGAAGGCGTTGACGACGCCGAGGATGTGGCCCTGCTGGGCGCCGATGATCGCGCCGAGATTGAACGAGCCCGCCCAGAGCACGACCGGGATCAGCACGAAGCCGATCGAGACCTCGTAAGACACCATCTGAGCCGCGGCGCGCAAGGCGCTGTAAAATGGGTATTTCGAGTTGGACGCCCAACCCGAGATGATGATGCCGTAGACGCCCAGCGAAGAGACGGCGAGCAGATAGAGCAGGCCGACATTGATGTCGGCGAGCACCATCGCGGTGCCGCTGGCGAGCCGGCCGAACGGGATCACCGCCCAGGCTAGCAAGGCGACCGTAAAGGTGATGATCGGCGCGATCAGGAACAGGCCGCGATTGGCGCTGGACGGGATGATGGTCTCCTTGAGGAAGACCTTGAGGCCGTCGGCGAAGCTCTGCAGCAGCCCAAACGGCCCGACCACGTTCGGGCCGCGCCGCAGCGCCATCGCCGCCCAAATCTTACGATCGGCATAGATGATCATGGCCACCGCCAGCATCAGCGGCAGCGCGATCAGCAGGATGAGGATCAGGGTCGCGACGAACCAGCCGAAGCCGGGGCCGAGGAAGGTGGATTGGAACCAGGCGGTCATTCCGCGGCCTCCGCGATTCCGGCGCCGTGCAGCAGCTCGTCCGAGCATTGCCGCAGCGTCGGCGACGAGCGTGCGATCGGGTTCGTCAGGTAGAAATCCCGGATCGGGTAAGCGATCGCCGTCCCCTTCGCGATCGTCACCTTGTCGAGCTTGGGCGGCGCCCAGTCATAAGCGAGCAGGCCCGGCTGCGCGAATTGGGGATATTCGGCGAACAAGGCCTGGCGGAGCGCGCCGAACGTGTCGAACGGCAGCGGCTTGCCGACCGCGTCGGAGAGCGCGCGCAGGATCGACCAGTCCTCGCGGGCATCGCCCGGCGGATCGACCGCGCGCTCGCTATACTGCACCCGGCCCTCGAGATTGACGTAGATGCCGTGCTTCTCGGTGTAAGCGGCGGCCGGCAGGATGATGTCGGCGCCATGCGCGCCCTTGTCGCCATGATGGCCGACATAGACCTTCAGGCTCTTGGCGAAGGGCGCAAGATCGACCTCGTCGGCGCCGAGGAGCAACAGAACCTTAGGGGCTTTTTCGGCGATGTCGGCCATGCCGCCCGGCTGGGCGTAACCGAGCATGAGCGAACCCATGCGCGAGGCGGCCATGTGGAGGACGTTGTAGCCGTTCCAGCCGTCGCGGATCAGGTTCAGGCTCTTCACCAAAGCGAGGCTCGCCGCCTGGCCGCCTGCCTTCAGCCCGGCCCCGCCGACGATCACCGCCGGCCGCTGCGCGTCGTCGAACGATTCGACGACATTGGCCGGCAGCTTCTGTGCGATCGACAGATCGTCGCCGAGCCATTCGACCGGATAGGTCAGATCGACCTCGGGACCGATCGCAAAGACCCGCGCCCCGGCGCGCACCGCCTTGCGGATGCGGGTGTTGACCAAAGAGGCTTCCCAACGCGGATTGGTCCCGACGAGGAGGATGACGTCGGCGGTCTCGATGCTGGCGATGGTCGTGTTGAAATTGACCGCGGCCAGGTTGGTCGCGTCATAGTCCATGCCGGTCTGGCGGCCTTCGATCAGATCGGAGCCGAGCGAGGCGAGCAATGTCTTGGCCGCGTACATGGTCTCGACGTCGAGCAGATCGCCGGCGATCGCAGCGATGCCGCCCTTGGCCTTGCGGGCGGCGCCGGCGATGGTCGCGAACGCCTCGCCCCATCCGGCCGCGCGCAGCTTGCCGCCCTCGCGGATCCAGACCCGGTCGAGCCGGTTCCGGAGCAGGCCGTCGACGGCGTGGCGGGTCTTGTCGCTCGCCCACTCCTCGTTGACGTCCTCGTTGATCCGCGGCAGCGCCCGCATCACCTCGCGCTGGCGCGCGTCGAAGCGGACATTGGTGCCGACCGCGTCCATGACGTCGATGCCGGGCACCTTGCGGAGCTCCCAGGGACGCGCCTCGAAGCTGTAGGGCCGCGAGACGAGCGCGCCGACCGGGCAGAGATCGACGACATTGCCGCTGAGCTCGCTGGTCAAGGCGTGCTCGAGATAGGAGGTGATCTCCTTGTCCTCGCCGCGGCCGATCGCGCCGAGATCCTCGACGCCGGCGACCTGCTCCATGAAGCGGACGCAGCGGGTGCAGTGGATGCAGCGGGTCATGAAGGTCTTGACGACCGGACCCATATATTTCTCGCTGACCGCCCGCTTGTTCTCGGCGAAGCGATTGTGGCCGCGGCCATAGGCCATGGCCTGGTCCTGAAGATCGCATTCGCCGCCCTGGTCGCAGATCGGGCAATCGAGCGGATGGTTGATCAGCAGGAACTCCATCACGCCTTCGCGCGCCTTCTTGACGCCCGGCGTGTTGGTGAAGATCTCCTGGTTCTCCGACGCAGGCAGGGCGCAGCTCGCCTGCGGCTTGGGCGGCCCCGGCTTCACCTCGACCAGGCACATCCGGCAATTGCCGGCGATCATCAGCCGCTCGTGATAGCAGAAGCGCGGAATCTCCTTGCCCGCCATCTCGCAGGCCTGGAGCACGGTCGCGCCCTGCGGGACCTCGATCTCGACGCCATCGACTTTGACCTTAGGCATCGGAAGGCTCCGGCTGGTTGGAATAAGCGATCTGGTAGAGGCGCGCCGCAATGTGGTTGCGAACGTCGAACCGATCGATGCGATATTGTGCTTCCATGGGCATGCAGTGGTTGAGCGTATCCCCGAAGGCCATGACGGCATCGAATTCGGCGCGCGACTGGCGCTCGGTTGCGAGCAAGGCCACGCTCCTGCCCGGATCGGCGTCGGCCAGGCAGGCGCCATAAGCCGCCACGAACGCCCGCCCCTCGGCCATCGGCGCACGGGTCGCGGGACGTGAGGGCATGGAGGCCAGCCGGGCCAGCGCCGCCTGATCACGACGCAGCAAGGCCTCGGCGGCGGTCCCGCGAATCTCGCCGACCTGCGAACTCAGGACGGCCCGGCCACGAATGCAGGCTTCATTGGCCATGAACAATTGACGCGCGCGGTCATATTCTTCCCGGCTGCCGAGCTCGGTTTGCATCAGGGAACGCGCCACGCCCGGCGACTGGCGAACCGCGCATTCGCCGAACGATCCGATGACCGGCGCGCGCGGCACGCTGCGCTGGGCCGCAGCCGGCGCGATTGCGATCGTCACGAGAGCCAAAAAGAGGAAAAGGAGGCGGTTCATTGCCGGACCTCGGCGGATCGATTCATGCCGCGGGTGACCGAGAGGATGCGATACAGGCCGTTCGCGACCAAGGCGCGCAGGGTCGGATGCGCGAAGTAGAAATCCTGCCCGGCCGGAAGGCATTGCGGCAGCTCGCCGAAGATCGGCGCCATCGCCGCATTTTCCGCGGTACTGGCCGGTTCCGTATCGATCAGGGCCCGAACGGCTGCCGGATTTCTCCGCACGACGCAGAGAGCCACGTCCTCATAGGCCGTCCTCGGTACAAGCCCCGCGCCGGCCTGTCCCGCCTCGTCCAGCCGCGCGATCGGCGCCAAGTCCTCATCGCGGTAGCGCGTCACGATGAAATGCTCCGCCATCGCGCCGGCGATCAATGGCGGCTGGAACGCCAGCCGACCCCTGGCAAAGCAACCGGCGCCAAGATCGTTGATCTTCATGGCCTCTCCGGCTTGTTCCGGGCTCCGGATCGGCTGCGCGAGCACGCGTTCTGCCGTCTCCGGGCGGATGCGTGCCACGCAACGTCCAAGCTGGTTCAGCAAGCGAATTCCGGTCCGCTCCTGTTCGGCCGCATCGCTGCCGTCGCGGCGGTAGGCGGGCCGATATTGCGCGTCTGCGACAGCAGGAATCGCGGTCGACATAATCAAGGCGGCAAGAAGGGCCTTCACTCGGCCGCCTCCAGCGTCTCGCCATGCCGCCGCTCGTTGATCCGGCGCTCGAGCTCGGGGCGGTAATGGCGGATCAGGCCCTGGATCGGCCAGGCGGCGGCGTCGCCGAGCGCGCAGATGGTGTGGCCCTCGACCTGCTTGGTGACGTCCCAGAGCGTGTCGATCTCATGGATCTCGGCATTGCCCTCAACGAGGCGCTCCATCACCCGCCACATCCAGCCCGTGCCTTCGCGGCAGGGCGTGCACTGGCCGCAGCTCTCATGCTTGTAGAAATAGGAGATGCGGCTGATCGCCTTCACGATGTCGGTGGAC
>JAYRLF010000570.1:0-1837 GCA_041905385.1 Allosphingosinicella sp. | reverse complement strand
AGCGGCAGCCAGAGATGATAGCCCTCCGGCTGCGATCGGGCGCCGAGCGGGCCGAGGATCTTGCCGGCCTCGGTCATGCGCGCTTCCGCCTCGTCGCGGACCGCGGCGAGGATCCGCTGGAAGCTGCCGTCGGCGAGCCAGGCGGCGACCAAGGCCGCGTTGAGCGGCGGCGCCATGATCGACGCCTCGTGCATCGCCTCCGCCGCCTCGATGGCGTCGCCGACCGACGGCGCGCGCAGGAAGCCGACGCGCAGGCTCGGCGAGATCAGCTTCGAGGTCGTCATCAAATGCCAGGTCAGCTCGGGCGCCAGGCTGGCGATCGTCGCCAGTGGTCGCCGCGCCAGTGGACCATAGGCATCGTCCTCGACGATCAGGAAGCCGAAGCGCCGCGCCAGCGCGGCAATGTCGCGCCGCCGCTTTTCCTTCATCGTCGCGGTCGACGGATTGTCGTTGGTCGGAACCACGTAGAGCGCCTTGAGGCCGTCGCCGGCCGCGCGCGCCACCGCGTCCGGCACGATGCCCTGGTCGTCCGTCTCCAGCCCGATCAGCTCGGCGCCGCGGCGGCGGGCGAGGGCGATCAGGCCGGGATAGGTGAAGCGGCCGGCGGCGATCCTGTCGCCCGGTGCGATCGCCGTCTGAAAGATTGCGTGGAGGCCGCTCTGGCTGCCGGCGGTGATCACGACCTCGTTCGCGGACATGCCCGGGATTTGCCGCGCCAGATAGGCGGCTGCCGCCAGGCGCAGGGCGTCGTTTCCCCCGGCGGGCTGGTAATGGAGCGGCGCAAGGCGTGACTTGAGCAGCGAGGCGAAGCCCGCCGCCATCCGCTCCTGCAGCAGCGAATCGGCCGGCTCGGGCGGCATGTTCATGCCGCTGGTCGCCTCGCCGGCGACAAGCTGCTCAGGGTCGGGAAGCGGCGCGCCGCGGACGTAGCTGCCGCGGCGCCCCTCGCTCAGCACGAGCCCACGCGACGCCGCTTCGGCATAGGCCCGCGTCACCGTGGTCAAGTCGACGCCGAGCTGCGCCGCGAGCGCGCGCTGGGTCGGCAGCCGTTCGCCCGGCTGCAAGACGCCGGCGGCAAGATCCGCGCCGATCGCATCGGCGACGGCAAGGTAGATCGGCAAAGGCGACCTGGTCAGCCGTGGGCTCCAGCTCATATGTCCACCTTGTTTTGTCTGCCTACAATGAGTATATAGCATCCATACAAAATGCAATATGTATGGACGCGGCCGTGCGCCGCCGGAGACCGACATGCAGGAATCGGACGACGCCCGCTTCATCGATGGCAGCGGCAGGAGATGGCGCAAGATCGACCCGGTTCGCACCGGCCCGTTCGGCCGCTGCCCGCGCTGCGGCGAGGGCCATATCTTCAACGGCTTCCTGACGCTGCGCGAGACCTGCGAGGTCTGCGGACTGGACTATTCCTATGCCGATCCGGCGGACGGCCCGGCCGTGTTCGTCCAGCTCTTCGCCTGCGCACCCGGCGTCATCTTCACGATTCTGCTTGAGATCTTGGCCAGTCCGCCGGTCTGGGTGCATCTCGTCACCAGCCTGCCGATCCTGCTCGCAACGACGGTCCTGCCGCTGCGGCCGATCAAGGGCTGGCTGGTCGCGAGCCAGTTCTTCTTCCAGGCGCGCGAGGCGCGCCTGGTACGAGACTAGGGTCCGGACCCATAACCGGCAACGGCCGTGACGGAGTGGATTTTGGATGCAGGGCAAGGAGCGAGGAGGGAGCGATGCAAATGCATCATGACCGACGAGCGACGCGGCCCTGCGCCAAAAGCCGCCCGCCCCTTCGGGGTCGCCCGGGGCCCGGGGGGGGGGGGGGGGGGGGGGGGGG
>JAYRLF010000569.1:0-1837 GCA_041905385.1 Allosphingosinicella sp. | reverse complement strand
CGATCGAGCGGATCCGCACCGAGATCTCCGAGATCGCCCAGGCGACCGGCATGGGGCTCGGCGAGTTCCGCCGCATCGTCAACATGGTCCAGAAGGGCGAGCGCGAGGCGCGGATCGCCAAGAAGGAGATGGTCGAGGCGAACCTGCGCCTGGTCATCTCGATCGCGAAAAAATATACGAACCGCGGCCTGCAATTCCTTGATCTCATTCAGGAAGGCAATATCGGCCTGATGAAGGCGGTCGATAAGTTCGAATATCGCCGCGGCTACAAATTCTCGACCTATGCGACCTGGTGGATCCGGCAGGCGATCACCCGCTCGATCGCCGACCAGGCCCGCACGATCCGCATCCCGGTCCATATGATCGAGACGATCAACAAGTTGGTCCGGACCGGCCGCCAGTTCCTCCACGAGCATGGCCGCGAAGCGACGCCGGAGGATCTCGCCGAGCGGCTGTCGATGCCGCTCGAGAAGGTCCGCAAGGTGATGAAGATCGCCAAGGAGCCGATCAGCCTCGAGACGCCGATCGGCGACGAGGAGGATTCGCATCTCGGCGACTTCATCGAGGACAAGAATGCGGTGATCCCGGTCGACGCCGCGATCCAGGCCAATCTCAAGGAGACGGTGACCCGGGTGCTCGCCAGCCTGACGCCGCGTGAGGAGCGCGTGCTCCGGATGCGCTTCGGCATCGGCATGAACACCGATCACACGCTCGAGGAGGTCGGCCAGCAATTCTCGGTCACCCGCGAGCGTATCCGCCAGATCGAGGCCAAGGCCCTGCGGAAGCTCAAGCATCCGTCGCGCAGCCGGAAGATGCGGAGCTTCCTCGACCAGTGAGCCGGCGCGTCCCGGCGTGAACACCGCCGAGACGTAAACTTAGTCTTTACGGCATTCGTGTAACGCCATCTCTCCAACCGCCTCGGTTCGCGGCTTCGGGAGGAGTTGATGGCTTCACGATCGGTCGAAAGAGTCGAGGGTTCGCGGGCCGCGTCCCTGCTCTTCAGCTGCATCGCCGACCATGGCAGCGCCGCGCACCCCTATTTCGGCAGCGAGGCGCTCCGGTCGAGCCCTGACGCCGCCCGCAATGTCGCGGATGCGGTTCATTTCCTCTGCTCGCTCCACGGCCGCCATCCGGGCGTCATCGATCTTGCCGCCCTGCGCACCGTCGATTCCGCCGCCCGCGCCTGGCTGGCCAATGCCGCCGAAGCGATGGCGATCGAGCGCGCCTTCCTGACCCGTCTCGCCGTCGCCGCCGGCGCCGCGCCGAGCACGCCGGGCGGCGCGACCAGCGAGGCCGCCGTGGTCTCGCAGCGCACCGCGCTCTCCACCCTCGCCCAGTCCGACCGCACCGGCTGCGCCCTCGGCGCCGCTTTGGCCTTCGCCGCCGACTGGGCGCCGGTCCGTTCCCTGCTCAGCGTCGCCGCACGCCGCCTCGGCGTCGATTCCCCGGCCAGCAGCCTCGGCGACGAGACCGAGCTTCGCCTGGTCGCCGACGTGGTCGGCGAATCGCCGGCGGTCGAGCGCGCCCTGCTGTTCGGCGCGCAGCAGCTCGCCCACCAGCATTTCGGCCTCTGGGACCTGCTCGAAGCGCGCTACCTCGCCCGCCGCGACGCCTGACTTTTCGCCGCCGGCTTGCGCCGGCGCCTGCCCTGCTCTAGCCCGGCCTGACTTTACGTTCACGTTAAGGGCAGCGCATGCGCTTCGAAGGCACTTCCTCCTATGTCGCCACCGACGACCTCAAGGTCGCGGTCAATGCCGCGGTCACCCTGCGCCGCCCGCTGCTGGTCAAGGGCGAGCCGGGCACCGGCAAGACCGTTCTCGCGCACGAGATCGCCTCG
>JAYRLF010000568.1:0-1838 GCA_041905385.1 Allosphingosinicella sp. | reverse complement strand
GGCCCCGCCCCGGCCTGCACCGGCGCGGGACCGTCAGCGGCTTAGAAGTCCATGCCGCCCATGCCGCCCATGCCGCCGCCGGCGGGCATGGCCGGAGCCTTGTCCTCGGGCAGCTCCGAGACGGTCGCCTCGGTGGTGATCAGCAGGCCCGCCACCGACGCGGCGTTCTGCAGTGCGGTGCGCACGACCTTGGTCGGGTCGATCACGCCGGCCTGGACCAGGTTCTCGTAGGTGTCGGTCGCGGCGTTGAAGCCGAGCGAGGTGTCGTTGCCGTCGAGCAGCTTGCCCGAGACCACCGCACCGTCGTGACCGGCGTTCTGCGCGATCTGGCGGACCAGCGAGGTCAGCGACTTGCGGACGATGTCGACGCCGCGCGTCTGATCGTCGTTCTCGCCGGTGAGGCCCTCGAGCGCCTTCGACGCGTACAGCAGCGCGGTGCCGCCGCCCGGGACGATGCCTTCCTCGACCGCGGCGCGGGTCGCATGCAGCGCGTCGTCGACGCGATCCTTGCGCTCCTTCACCTCGACCTCGGTCGAACCGCCGACCTTGATGACCGCCACGCCGCCGGCCAGCTTGGCCAGACGCTCCTGGAGCTTCTCGCGGTCATAGTCCGAGGTGGTCACCTCGATCTGCTGGCGGATTGCCTCGGTGCGGCCCTTGATCGACTCGGCGTCACCCGCACCGTCGACGATGGTGGTGTTGTCCTTGTCGATCGTCACGCGCTTGGCGGTGCCGAGCATGCCGAGCGTGACGCTCTCGAGCTTGATGCCGAGATCCTCGCTGACGACCTCGCCCTTGGTGAGGATCGCGATGTCCTCGAGCATCGCCTTGCGGCGATCGCCGAAGCCCGGCGCCTTGACGGCCGCGACCTTGAGGCCGCCGCGCAGCTTGTTGACCACGAGCGTGGCGAGCGCCTCGCCCTCGATGTCCTCGGCGATGATCAGCAGCGGACGGCCCGACTGCACCACCGCCTCGAGGATCGGCAGCATCGCCTGGAGCGACGACAGCTTCTTCTCGTGGATCAGGATGTACGGGTCGTTGAGCTCGACCGACATCTTCTCCGGGTTGGTGATGAAGTACGGCGACAGATAGCCGCGGTCGAACTGCATGCCCTCGACGACGTCCAGCTCGAACTCGAGGCCCTTGGCCTCCTCGACGGTGATGACGCCTTCCTTGCCGACCTTCTCCATCGCCTCGGCGATCTTCTCGCCGACCTCACGGTCGCCGTTCGCCGAGATGATGCCGACCTGGGCGACTTCCTGCGAGCCCGAGACGGGCTTGGAGCGCGCCTGGAGATCGGCGACGACCTTGGTCACCGCCAGGTCGATGCCGCGCTTCAGGTCCATCGGGTTCATGCCGGCCGCGACCGACTTCATGCCCTCGCGGACGATCGCCTGCGCCAGCACGGTGGCGGTGGTGGTGCCGTCACCCGCGATGTCGTTGGTCTTCGAGGCCACTTCGCGCACCATCTGCGCGCCCATGTTCTCGAACTTGTCCTTGAGCTCGATCTCCTTGGCGACCGACACACCGTCCTTGGTGATGCGGGGCGCGCCGAAGCTCTTGTCGATCACGACGTTGCGGCCCTTCGGCCCCAGCGTGACCTTCACCGCGTCGGCGAGGATGTCGACGCCGCGCAGGATGCGCTCGCGCGCGTCGCGGCCGAATTTCACGTCCTTGGCTGCCATGTGGCTACCCTTTCAGATGAACGAATGTTGAGAAAATTGAGTCGCCGTGACGATCTCAGGCGATGACGCCGAGAATGTCCGACTCCTTCATGATCAGCAGGTCCTCGCCGTTGACCTTGACCTCGGTGCCCGACCACTTGCCGAACAGGATAC
>JAYRLF010000131.1:0-9719 GCA_041905385.1 Allosphingosinicella sp. | reverse complement strand
CTCCTGACCGGACATACCGGCTTCAAGGGCGGATGGCTGGCGCTCTGGCTGGGCCGAATGGGCGCCGAGGTCCACGGCTATTCGCTGGCGCCGCCGACCGAACCGAACCTGTTCGAAACGGCGGCGATCCGCGGCAGGATCGCCAGCCATGTCATCAGCGACGTCCGCGATCCGATCGCCCTCCAGGCCGCGATGGACCGGGCCGCGCCGGAGATCGTCTTCCATCTCGCGGCGCAGCCGCTGGTCCGGGCATCCTATGCGGAGCCGGTCGAGACCTTCGCGACCAACGTCATGGGAACGGTCAACCTGCTCGAAGCGGCGCGCCGGACCGGTTCGGTCACCGCCCTGGTCAACGTCACCACGGACAAATGCTACGACAATAAGGAGCGCGCTTTAGGCTATGTCGAAGAGGATCCGCTCGGCGGCCGCGATCCCTATTCGAGCAGCAAGGCCTGTTCCGAGCTGGTGACCGCCGCCTATCGCTCATCCTTCCACGAGAGGGGCGGGCCGTGGATCGCCAGTGCGCGAGCCGGCAACGTCATCGGCGGTGGCGATTGGGCGACCGATCGGCTGCTGCCGGACATCCTGCGGGCGCTCGATGCCGGCGAGACGCTTGTCATCCGCCACCCGGACGCAACCCGGCCGTGGCAGCACGTGCTCGAGCCGCTATCCGGCTATATCGCAATTGCCGAGCGCCTGGCTCGGGACGGCGCCGCCTTCGCCCGGGCATGGAATTTCGGGCCCGAGGACGAGGATGCCCGACCGGTGCGCTGGATACTCGACCATCTCCAGGCGCTCTGCCCCGATCTGCGATGGCGGCTTGAGGAAGGGCCAAGGGTGCATGAAGCCCAGATGCTCCAGCTCGACAGCACCCGCGCCCGGACCGAGCTCGGCTGGCGTCCGCGCTGGCCGCTCGCCACGGCGCTGGAAAAAACGGTCGCATGGCATGATGCCTGGCGCGTGGGGGACGACATGGCCGCCACCTGCCTGCAGCAAATCGACGAATATGAAGCCGATGGCTGAGCGCCGTTTCGCGATCGAGGCGACGCCGCTGGCCGAGCTGACGATCATCCAGCGGACCCGAATCGAGGACCATCGCGGCTTCCTGAGCCGCCTCTATTGCGCGGACGAGCTGGCTGACGCCGGATTCGCGGGGCCGATCGTGCAGATCAACCAGAGCCTGACGCGGGTGCGCGGCGCCGTGCGCGGCATGCATTTCCAATGGCCGCCGCATGCGGAGACGAAATTGGTCAGCTGCCTGAAGGGCGAGCTGTTCGATGTCGCGGTTGACCTGCGCGCCGGATCGGAGACCTTCCTGCACTGGCATGGCGAACGATTGTCGGCCGAGAATGGGCGCGCGCTTCTGATCCCGCGGGGCTTCGCCCACGGCTTCCAGACGCTCAGCGAGGATTGCGAGCTGCTCTACCTCCACAGCGCCCGCTATGCGCCTGGCGCGGAGGGCGGGATCGACCCGACGGATCCGGAGATCGGCATCCAATGGCCGCTGCCGATCACCGAAATATCCGAACGCGACCGCAGCCACGCGCGCGTCACCAATGACTTTCCCGGGATTCGCCTATGAAATGCCGCCATTGCGGATCGCCGCTCGAGCTCCCCTTCGCCGACCTCGGGGCATCGCCGCCATCCAATTCCTATCTCGACGAGGCCGGCCTGTCGGCCCCCGAAACCTGGTATCCGCTGCGGGTGCTCGTCTGCACGACCTGCTGGCTCGTCCAGACCGAGGATTTCGCGAAAAGGGACGAATTCTTCTCCGACGATTATGCCTATTTCAGCTCCTTCTCGGCGAGCTGGTTGCGGCATGCCGAGGCCTATGTCGATGCCATGCAGAAGCGCTTCGGGCTCGGCGCCGACAGCCATGTCGTCGAGGTCGCCAGCAATGACGGCTATCTGCTGCGCTTTGTGAAGGAGCGGGGCATAAAATGCCTCGGCATCGAACCGACCGAAAGCACCGCCGAGGCGGCGCGCGCGCTCGGCATCGAGGTGCGGCAGGAATTTTTCGGCGCGGACTATGCCGACCGGCTGGTGGCCGAGGGCAAGGCGGCGGACCTGACCGCGGCCAACAACGTTCTCGCCCACGTCCCCGACATCAACGATTTCGTCCGCGGATTCGCGCGCCTGCTCAAGGCCCACGGCGTCGCGACCTTCGAATTCCCGCATCTGATGCGGCTGGTCGCCGAAAGCCAGTTCGACACCATCTATCACGAACATTATTCCTATCTTTCGCTCACCGCCGTCCGGGCGATCTTCGCCGCGAACGGGCTCGACGTGTTCGATGTCGAGGAAATTCCGACTCATGGCGGCAGCCTGCGCGTGTTCGCGGCGCGCGCCGATACCAAGTCCCACGCGGTGACCGCGCGCGTCGGTGCCCTGCTGGACCGCGAGCGGGAGGCCGGCATCATGACGTCGGATTATTATCGCTCGCTGCAGCCGCGCGCCGAGGCGATCGCCGACGCGCTGACCGCCTTTCTGATTCAGGCGCGCGCCGAGGGAAAGACAGTGGCGGGCTATGGCGCGGCCGCCAAGGGCAACACCCTGCTCAATTTTGCAGGGATACGGCCGCATCTCCTGCCCTGGGTGGTCGACCGAAACCCGGCCAAGCAGGGCAAATATCTGCCCGGCAGCCGGATTCCGGTGGTCGACGAGGCGCGGATCGCGGCGGACCGGCCCGATTATCTGCTGATCCTGCCCTGGAATCTGCGCGACGAAGTGATGCAGCAGATCGCCTATGTCCGCGACTGGGGCGGACGGTTCGTCACCGCGGTGCCCCAGCTTCGGATCCAATGAAGGTCGCGGTCACCGGAGCGGGCGGCTTCGTCGGTTCGCACGTCGTCGACGCGCTCGCCCGGCAGGAGGGCATCGAGATCATCGCCCTTTCGCGCCGGCCCTTGCCGCCGGAACGCCTGCCTGGTGCGGCGACCAATGTGCTTCTCGATCATCATCGGGCGACCGAGACCGATTATGAGCGGATTGGATGCCCGGAATTGCTGCTCCATTTCGCCTGGGACGGCCTGCCCAATTACCGATCGGCGCACCATCTCGAGACCGAGCTGCCGGCGCAATTCTCCTTCCTCCGGGCGATGGTCGCGGCCGGGCTGAAGCGGCTCGTCGTCAGCGGCACCTGCTACGAATATGGGATGATCGAAGGCGAGCTGACTGAGGAGCGGACCGCGCCGCCCGCAAATGCCTATGCCAGCGCCAAGGTCGAATTGCTGACCAGACTCGAGCGACTGCGGGCGGATTCGTCCTTCGCCCTGACCTGGCCGCGCCTCTTTTATCTTTGGGGCCCGCGCCAGGCGCCCAATTCGCTCTATCCGCAATTGTGCGCGGCGGTCTCCCGCGGCGACACGCATTTCCCGATGTCCAAGGGCGACCAGCAGCGCGACTATCTGCCGATCGAGGAGGCGGCCGAGCTGCTGGTCCGGCTCGGCCTGCGCGACGGCGAAGGCGGTGTCGTCAACCTCTGCTCGGGGAAGCCGATCACGGTGCAGGCTTTGGTCGAAAGCTGGCTGGACCACAACGGGTGGGAGATCGAGCTCGAGCGCGGCCGCTATCCCGTGCCGGACTATGAACCCCATGCTTTCTGGGGGTCGACCGAGAAGCTGAAATCGCTACTCGCCTGAACGCGCGCATCGGGCGGCGAACGGGCCTTCGATCGTGTCGCGGCCGGTTCTAACTCACGCGAAGGCGATTCACGATCGCCCAATGTGCCGCGACATAATTGAACACGAACAGCGCCGCCGTCGCGAGCGGAGCGGCCACGATGACGGGCAGGCCCATTCCGCTGCAGAACAGAACCATAAGCGCCAGCGAGATCGGATATCCGACCGCAACGCCGGCCAGGAATCGGAGGAAGCGCTCGGCCGAATGCGCCTTGCGGAAGGTGTAGCGGCAGTGGAGCGCATAGCCCATCGGCGTGACAATCGCGAAGGAGAGCAAAGTCGCGGGCAGATAATGGAGGCCGGCTAGATCGCTGCCGATCATGATCGCATTGTGAGTCAGCGCGCAGACCGCGCCAACGGTCGTGTAGCGACGTGCCAGCTGGAGGATCGGGGCAAGGATCACGGTCTGACCAGGGTCATCAGGTTGTTGCGCCACGGTGCGACACGGCGTTCCGCGACGAGAGCGGCGGGATCGAAGCTCCTGGACAACAAGGCGCGGCCTTCGTCACGGCTCATGAAGCTGACCCGGTCGCCGGTCAGCCAGCGGTCGGAGGCGACGCACATCCAGTGGATCGGGGTGCGGGTGCGCTCCCATTCCTTGAAGATCAAGGCGCCGCCGGGCGCGATCACCGTCCTGATCGCGTCGAGTATCTCAGTGCGCAAGGCGTGCGGCACGTGATGGATGACGTCCGCGATCATCACCATGTCGAACCGGCCGGGCGAGTCCGCCGCGATGTCCTGCACGGGGCGCTCCTGAAAGACGACCCGATCCGTTGCCCCGCGATAGAGGCGGCCAACGCGCGGCGTGATGTCGATCGCGGTGATCCGGGCCTCGGGATAGGCAGCGGCCAGCCGTTCGGTGACCGCGCCCTCGCCGCAACCGACCTCCAGGATCTCCCGCGCGTCCGGCACCCATTCGCGGACGGCGCGGACATAATCGTCGAGATCGACGTAGATCGAGCGATAAGCCTCGGTGATGCGATGCTCGTAGGGACCGAAGGCCCGGCGAACGGCGGGACCGATAGGCATGGCTAGAATCCCCCCGATAGTTTGGCGCGAAGCCGCGGCACGACCCGCTCCGCCAGGCGCGAATCGCGCAGATAGCGGTAGAGGCCAACCGGGCCGAGCGCGAGCAGAGCGACGCCGGCACGACCGACGGCGGCCAGGTTGCCGGCCGAGGCGGCGGCGAGCGCGCCGTTGATCCGGATCGATGCGCGGGCCGCACGCCCGACCGGCGCGCTGCGCGACGGTGCGAGCTGGCCGAGATGGCGGTCGAGCACGGTCTTCATCTGGGCTTCGAAATCGGCCGGGTCGCGGCTGCCGGACACGGTCAGCGACTGGCCATGGACGCGGAAGGCGGCGGTGACACGGTCGTGATAATGGACCGGGCCGTGGCGCGCGAGCTTGAGCCAGATGTCCCAGTCGGCAGTATACCAGAGATCGAGATCAAGCCCGCCGCATGCGAGCCAGGCGTCGCGCCGCCAGACCGGGCTGGGCACTGCGATGAAATTCTGCACGAGCAGGCGTTCGAGCACCAGCGAGGCGGGTGCCGCGGTCTCGGCCGGCAGCGGGCAGCGCCACGTCCCCACGGTACGGCCGTCGCGATCGATGATGGCGGTCGGCGCAAGATGCAATGCCGCGTCGGGCGCCGAGCTCAACCAGTACCGCACCGCGGCAATGCGGCCCGGCAACCAGAGATCGTCCTGGTGAAGCGTGCAGACATGGGGCGCCCGCGCATGCTCGACGCCAAAATTGGTCTTGGTCCGCCAATTGTCGAGATCGGGCCGCGCCAGCAGCTCGAGCGTCAATCGGTCGGCATAGGAGCGGACGATCGCCGCGGTCGAATCGTCGGGGCTGCTGTCGATCACCAGAACATGGACCCCGGGCTCGTCCTCACGGGCCAGCGAGTCCAGAGTCTCCCGCAGCCAGTCTCCGCCGCAGTGGACCGGGACGACGACGGTCAGGAAGGGCTGTGCCGCCGTCACGACGCCGCGGTCTGGGGCGACGTTTCAGCGCCCAGGAACTTCGCCTCGTTGCCGCCGACGATCGCCATCAGGAAGCCGCCGAAGACGTTCTGGACGCCGAGCGTGACCAGCAATGTGCCGGCCACGGCCGGAAGGATGCTGTAGGTCGCACCGAAGTCGCGCGCCGACCAGGACAGGGTGACGAGACCGAGCGCGACCAGTCCGGCGACCAGCAGGGAGGCCCCGGAGATCAGCATCGTCTCCAGGGTGAGCAGGCGACCGAGCAAGGCCGTGCCGGGACCGCTGCGGCGGTAGCCAGCCTTGATCCCATAGAGATGTCCGGTCATCGACAGGAGGAAGGCCAGATGGCTCATCCCGGCGAGCGCCGAGCCGGCGATCACCCAATAATTGCCGAAGAAATCGAAACCCTGGCCCGGCGCGAGCAGGTTGATAATCGCGCAGGCGAAGATGGCCAAAGCGGCGAGCGCGCCGGCCGAAGCGGGGACCGCGAACAGCCAGGTCGGGCTCAGCATCAGCAGATAGCGCAGATGCCGCCAGCCGTCGCGCCATGGGCGCAGATGCGGGGCGCGGTCGCGCAGGTCCGGCGACAGTGTCGCGGGCACCTCCGCGATGTTGAACTTCTGGAGCGCCGCCTTGATGACCATTTCGCTGGCGAATTCCATGCCGCGGCCGGACAGGCGGAGCCGCTCGAACGCGTCCTTGGTGACGGCGCGCAGCCCGCAATGGGCGTCGCCGATGCCGGAGCGGAAGAAGAGGTTGAGGATGCCGGTCAGCGCCGGATTGCCGATATAGCGATTCTTCCAGGGCATCGCCCCGGGCGCGATTCCGCCCTTGAAGCGCGAGCCCATGCACAGGTCGGCGCCCTCGATCAGGCGGCCGACCATCTCGACCGATTCGCGGAAATCGTAGGACCCGTCGGCGTCGCCGAAAACGACGTAGCGGCCGCGGGCGCCGAAGCCGCCGCCAATCAGGGCCGCACCATAGCCGCGCTCGGCAACGGGGACGACGCGGGCGCCATTGGCGACGGCGATGTCCTGGCTGCCGTCGGTGCTGCCATTGTCGGCGATGACGACCTCGCCGCTGAGCCCGAAGCGCGCCTCGATCATCGCCAGCGCTTCCTTGGCATTGTCGATGCAGATGGCGAGACACTGCGCCTCGTTGAGGCACGGCATGACGATGCTGACCTCGACCTCAGGGGCGTCAAGCGCCTCCTGGAATTGCAACTGCGACGTATGGCGCATCGATCTCTCCCTCTGCCGGAAGAGGGATAGGGACCCGGTCGTTATGAAAGGGTTAATCAGAATTCTTCACGTTTACGTAGCCGGGGCCGCGGCCGCGCCCATCGCCGCTTTTTTGTTGAAAGCGTCCGCCTTCTGGGGAAGGCACCGTCTCTCACAGGAGGAACGTGGCGGGGCGCGTGCAGACGGGGCATTTCCAGTTGAGGGGCGAAGGCGAGGCGAGGCCGTTCTGGGAGCATCCGGCGGTGCTCGCGGGGCTGATCGTGCTGAGCGCCCTGCCCTTGTTCTGGCCGGACGTCGCGCCGTTGCTCGACCTGCCGGGCCATATCGGCCGCTATCGGGTCCAGCTCGATCTCGAGACCTCGCCGGCGCTGCAGCAGTTCTACACGTTCGACTGGCGGCTGATCGGCAATCTCGGCGTCGACCTGCTGGTCGAATTGCTGGCGCCGATCCTGGGGCTGGAGGCGGCGGTCAAATTGATCGTGCTGATGATCCCGGCGCTGACCGCGGCCGGCCTACTCTGGGTCGCGTTCGAGGTGCACGGGCGGATTCCGCCGACCACCCTGTTCGCTCTGCCCTTCGCCTATAATTTCCCGTTCCTGTTCGGCTTCGTCAATTTCGCACTGGCGATGGCGCTGGCGCTGATCGCCTTCGCTTTCTGGCTGCGGCTGGCGCGGATCGGCCGGCCGGGGCTGCGCGCTTTGCTGTTCGTGCCGATCTCGATGCTGATCTGGGTCGCGCACGCCTTCGCCTGGGGGACGCTGGGCCTGCTTGCTTTCTCGGCCGAGCTGGTGCGGCAGTGGGACAGCGGCCGCAATTTCTTCGTCGCGGGCTTCCGCGCCGGCATCCACTGCCTGTCGCTGACCCCGCCGATCGCCCTGATGGTGCTTTGGCGCAGCGAATCGGGCGGCCGCACCGGCGACTGGTTCAACGTCGAGCGCAAGATCGACTGGGTGTTCATGGCGCTGCGCGACCGCTGGGAGCTGTTCGACAAGGCGTCGCTCGCTCTGGTCAGCCTGATCATCCTCTGGGCGCTGTTCAGCAGGCGGGTGCGCTTCTCGCGCAACCTCGCCGCCTCGACCCTGTTCCTGATCATGACGTTCGTGCTGCTGCCGCGGATCGTGTTCGGCTCGGCCTATGCCGACATGCGGCTCGCGCCTTACCTGTTCGCGGTCGCCCTGATCGCGATCCGCTTCCCGCCCGGCGTCAATCCGCGGCTGGCGCAGATCTTCGGCGTCGCCGGCATGGCCTTCTTCCTGCTTCGCACCGGCGCGACCACCGTCAGCACGACGCTCTACGACCAGACCTACGACCGCAACCTCGCCGCGCTCGACCATGTCCCGCGCGGCGCGCGCATGGTCAGCTTCGTCGGCCGGCCGTGCACCGAGAATTGGGCGATGACCCGGCTGCTCCATCTGCCGGCGATGGCGATCGTCCGGCGCGAGGCCTTCTCCAACGACCAGTGGACGATGATGGGGGCGCAACTGCTCCAGGTCCGCTACCGGCCGGGCTATCCCTTCATCCGCGACGCATCGCAGGTCGTGACCCGGTTTCGCTGCCGCCGCGAGGTGTGGCGGACGATCGACATGGCGCTGGCGACCTTCCCGCGCGACGGCTTCGACTATGTCTGGCTGATCGATCCGCCGCCCTACGACCCGCACCTGACCTACGGCCTGCAGCCGATCTGGCGCAGCGGCACCAGCGTCCTCTATAGGGTCGACCATAGGGCTGTGTCCTACGTTCCCCTGAAGGTTTGAGAATGTCCATCCCGCTGTCGATCGTCGTCCCCTGCTACAATGAGGAGGGGTGCCTGAGGGAGCTGCACGTGCGGCTGACCCGCGCCGCCGCCGCGGTCGGCGTCGACTATGAGATCGTGCTGGTCAATGACGGCTCGCGCGACCGCACCTGGGAGATCATGGGCGAGCTCGCCGCCGCCGATCCCCGGCTGGTCGCGATCAACCTGTCGCGCAATCACGGCCACCAGCTCGCGCTGACCGCCGGGCTCGACCTGTGCTCGGGCGAGCGGATCCTGATCATCGACGCCGACCTGCAGGACCCGCCCGAATTGCTCGCCGACATGATGGCCGAGATGGACCGCCAGCAGGCCGACGTCGTCTATGCGGTGCGGCGCGCCCGCGCCGGTGAGACCGCGTTCAAGCGCGGCACGGCCAAGGCCTTCTACCGTTTGCTGTCGCGGCTCGCCGAGATCGAGATCCCGCTCGACACCGGCGATTTCCGGCTGATGAGCCGGCGCGCGCTCGATGCGCTGCAGAGCCTGCCCGAGCAGTCGCGCTTCATCCGCGGCATGGTCGCCTGGATCGGCTTCAAACAGGTGCCGATCACCTACGACCGGGCCGAGCGTCATGCCGGCCAGACCAATTATCCGCTCGCCAAGATGATGCGGCTGGCATTGGATGCGGTCACCGGCTTCTCGACCGCGCCGCTGCGCTTCGCCAGCCATTTCGGGCTGTGGCTGGTCGCGGCCTCGGTGCTGCTGCTCGTCTATATCGCGATCGGCTTCCTGACCGGATCGGCGATCCAGGGCTGGACCTCGCTGATGCTGGTCGTGGTCGTGCTCGGCGCGGTGCAGATGTTCGTGCTCGGCATGATCGGGGAATATCTGGGGCGGCTCTATATCGAGGCAAAGAAAAGGCCGCTCTACATCGTGTCGGAAATTGCCGGGCGGGCTGACGGCACGCCGCGGCTCGGCCATGTCGCGCATGAGGCCGAGGAGGCGAAGGCGACGCCCCCGGCGAAGCGGAAGAAGGCGGGCGCGGCGGTAAAGAGCGAAGAGGCGCAGCTGGATCTCTAAATCC
>JAYRLF010000130.1:0-9719 GCA_041905385.1 Allosphingosinicella sp. | reverse complement strand
AGTCATCCGCATCGTGAATTCCCACTGGCCGGGATCGATTTCGGTCGATGTGCCGCAGGCAACGAGCAACGCCAGAGGCGCCGCGAGGATAAGCCGCTTCATGATGCACTCCCCTGTTACGGGCGGACTCGCCCCGAACGTTTCGGTTGTGTCGCAATGCAGGGCTGCTGACAAGCCGTGGTCGTTGCGCTCGAGGGGCGCCGCCGCCATATCCGCTTCGCCATGGCGATCCAGATCCGCACCAGCCTCGCCGAGCCGGAAACCGGCCAGGCCTTCGTTCCGCACCGGCCTCAGCGCCCCGACAAGGCCGAGGGCGGCAAGGCGTTCAGGATCGTCTCGGATTACGAGCCGGCCGGCGACCAGCCGGCGGCGATTGCCGAGCTGGTCGATCAGGCGCGGCAGGAGGAGCGAACCCAGGTGCTGCTCGGCGTCACCGGCTCGGGCAAGACGTTCACCATGGCCAAGATGATTGAGGCGTTGCAGCGCCCGGCTCTGGTGCTGGCGCCGAACAAGATCCTCGCCGCCCAGCTCTACGGCGAGTTCAAGAGCTTCTTCCCCGAGAACGCGGTCGAATACTTCGTCTCCTATTACGATTATTATCAGCCTGAGGCCTACGTCCCCCGATCCGACACCTACATCGAGAAGGAAAGCTCGGTGAACGAGGCGATCGATCGGATGCGCCACTCGGCGACCCGGGCGCTGCTCGAGCGCGACGACGTGATCATCGTGGCCTCGGTCTCCTGCCTCTACGGCATCGGCTCGGTCGAGACCTATTCGGCGATGATCTTCGACCTGCGCAAGGGCCAGAGCGTCGACCAGCGCGAGATCATCCGCAAGCTGGTCGCGCTCCAGTACAAGCGCAACGATCAGGGCTTCGCTCGCGGCAATTTCCGGGTTCGCGGCGACAATCTGGAGATCTTCCCGTCCCACTATGAGGACAGCGCCTGGCGCATCTCCTTCTTCGGCGACGAGATCGAGGAGATCACCGAGTTCGATCCGTTGACGGGAAAGAAGTCGGCCGCGCTCGACCATATCCGGGTCTACGCCAACTCGCACTATGTGACGCCGGGCCCGACCCTCAAGCAGGCGATGGAGGCGATCCGGCACGAGCTGACCGAGCGATTGAAGGAGCTGCAGGCGGAAGGGCGGCTGCTCGAGGCGCAGCGGCTCGAGCAGCGCACCAATTTCGACCTCGAGATGATCGCCGCCACCGGCAGCTGCGCCGGCATCGAGAATTACAGCCGATTCCTGACCGGACGCCTGCCCGGCGAGCCGCCGCCGACCCTGTTCGAATATCTGCCGGACAATGCCCTGCTGTTCGTCGACGAGAGCCACCAGACGGTGCCGCAGATCGGCGCCATGGCGCGCGGCGATCATCGCCGCAAGATCACCCTGGCCGAATATGGCTTCCGCCTGCCCAGCTGCATCGACAACCGGCCGCTTCGCTTCAACGAATGGGACGCCATGCGGCCCCAGACGGTGGCGGTGTCGGCGACCCCCGGCGGCTGGGAGCTCGAGCAGACCAGCGGCGTGTTCGTCGAGCAGGTGATCCGCCCGACCGGCCTCATCGACCCGCCGGTCGAGATCAAGCCGGTCGAGGACCAGGTCGACGACCTCATCGCCGAAGCGCGCGAGACCGCGCGCAAGGGCTATCGCACCCTGGTCACGACGCTGACCAAGCGGATGGCCGAAGACCTCACCGAATTCCTGCACGAGGCCGGGCTCAGGGTCCGCTACATGCACAGCGATGTCGAGACGCTGGAGCGGATCGAGCTGATCCGCGACCTCAGGCTCGGCGTCTACGACGTGCTGGTCGGCATCAACCTGCTGCGCGAGGGGCTCGATATCCCCGAATGCGGCCTGGTCGCGATCCTCGATGCCGACAAGGAAGGCTTCCTGCGCTCCGAAACCTCGCTGATCCAGACGATCGGTCGCGCCGCCCGCAACGTCGAGGGCAAGGTCATCCTCTATGCCGACACGATCACCGGCTCGATCGAGCGGGCACTGAACGAGACCAACCGGCGGCGCGAGAAGCAGGAAGCCTATAATGCGCTGCACGGGATCACGCCGACCACGATCAAGCGCAACATCGCCGACATATTGTCGGACGTCTCCAACCGCGATTCCGTGCTGGTCGACACCGGCGACGACGAGGCGCCGCATCTCGTCGGCCACAATCTGCGCTCCTATATCGAGGAGCTCGAGGGCCGGATGCGCAAGGCCGCCGCCGACCTCGAGTTCGAGGAAGCCGCTCGGCTGCGCGACGAGATCCGCCGGCTCGAGAATGACGAGCTCGGCCTCCCGGACGCGGCCAAGCGCGCCCCGGTCCTCGGCCATTCGACCGAGGGCAAGCCCGGCACCCGCAAGACCCGCTACGGCAAGCAGCAGCAGATCCGCATGGGCCGCAAGCGGCCGCGGTGACGGGATAAGTCGAGGAACTGCCGTCTTGTCGCCGCCGTTGCCTGCTCATGATCCGCAAGCTCAAATCCGGCTGGCGCCTCTATTCGCGCAAGAAGGATCCGAAGACCGGCAAGCGCCGCAATCTCGGCACCTTCTCCTCCCGTGCCGACGCCGAGCGGCACGAGAGGGCGGTGCAATATTTCAAGCGGCACTGACCCGATCGGATCTCAGCCCATCAGCGCCAGGATCAGCCCGAACAGGGTGAACTGGATCGTGAAATAGAGGCCGTTGATCAGCCACAGGCCGAGCGGGCGCCGCTCGAACAGATAATTGACGCCGAGGCTCGCCATTACCCAGCACAGGCCGGCCGAGAAGCCGGCGCCAAGGCCGAGCTGCAGCGACGGCGACGGGCCAAGGAAGAGCGCGAAGACATAGGCCGCGACCAGGTTGAGCAGGAAGGCGCCGCCGAAGATCAGGCCCATCGATCCGGACTTGAGCCGCTCCTCGCTCTGGCCGGTCAGCGCCATCCATTTGTTCGCGAACAGCAAGGGCGAATACCACAGGCCGCCGAGCAGGAAGGCCGACAGGGCCGCCAGCACCACGGCGAGATAATTGACTTCTGGCATGGTCATTCCCCCTCTCAGATTCAGACTGGCAGTCGTTCCTCCCGCGCCCGCGCCAGCAGCAGGTCGAAATGCTCGCGAAGCACCGCGACATTGCGGTCGAAGCTGCCGAGATCGCGATAGGTGCGCGCCTGCATGATCGCGCCCTCCATCACGGTCAGGGTGAATTCGGCGAGGCGGCGCCGGTCGAGATCCGCGGGCAGGCGATCGCCCGCCGCGTCGAGGCATCCCTCGATCGCGCCGGTCCAATTGGCGAAATTGACCGCGAGCAGCTCGCGGATGCGCAGGTCCGGCTCGTGCAGCTCGAGCGCGAGGCTGCCGATCGGGCAGCCATAGGTGCATTCGGTGGTGACCAATTGGGTGCGGTAGCCGGCGAGCAGGGCGAAGATCCGTTCAATCGGGTCGTCGACCCCCGACCAGGCCGGCTGCAGCAGCCATTCGTCGATGCCGTCGCGATAGGCTTCGAGCACGGCGGCGAGCACGTCCTGCTTGCCCGGAAAGAAATGATAGAGGCTGCCGCTGTGGACCTGGCTGCGGCTGAGAATGTCGGAGATCGAGGTCGACTGGAACCCCTTCTCCCAGAACAGCTCCATCGCCGTCATCACGATCCGGCTTCTCGTGTCGGCGGTGACCGCCTCGCCGCGCATCTCGCTTTTCATCACTTGGTTGAATGCTCAATCAAGCGTCTTGTCAAGCCGGTTTCGAGAGCAATAAGCGGGAGGCGCGTCCGGCTTCCGCCGGCTATCGCGGCGCCATGAACCTGACAGATCTGGACTGGGCCGCGCACGAAGCGGCGCTCGACGCCGAAGGCCACGCCATCCTGCCGGCCTTGCTCGACGAGGACCGGTGCGCCGCGCTGCGCGCCGGCTGGGACGAGCGCGCGCGCTATCGCAGCGAGGTGGTGATGGCGCGGCACGGCTATGGCAGCGGCGCCTATCGCTATTTCGCCTATCCGTTGCCGGAGCCGGTCGCCAGTCTTCGGACCGCGCTCTATCCGCCGCTCGCCGCGATCGCCAATCGCTGGGTGCGCCGTCTCGGCAGCGACGCCACATTTCCGGAGACTCATGGCGAATTTCTCGACCGCTGCCATGCCGCCGGCCAGACCCGGCCGACGCCGCTGCTGCTGCGCTACCGGGACGGCGACTGGAACGCGCTGCACCAGGACATTTACGGCGCCCACGTCTTTCCGCTGCAGGTGGCGATCCTGCTCTCCCGTCCGGATCAGGATTTCACCGGCGGCGAGCTCGTCCTGACCGAGCAGAGGCCGCGCATGCAGTCGCGCCCCGTGGTCGTGCCGCTCCGGCAAGGGGATGCCGTCATCTTCCCGGTCCGCGAGCGGCCGGCGGCCGGTGCCAAGGGGTGGCACCGCCGGGCGATGCGTCACGGCGTCAGCCGGATTCGCTCCGGCCTGCGCTTCACGCTCGGGATCATCTTCCACGACGCGGCCTGAGCCCGTTCCATCGCGGCATCGTCACCGGCGGGTTTACCCCCGCTCGCCTCGCAGGCTAAGAGCGCGCGAAACCCGGAGGAGACCGACGAGCATGTCCCGCATCGCGACGCCGATTTCACTGTTGCTGCTGCTGGCCGCCTGCGCCCGCTCGGAAGATGCGAGCGTGCTCGCGGACGCCAATGAGTCGATGCCGGCGATCGAGCGCGTCAATGCCAATGATTCCGCCAGCGAGGAGATTGCGGCCGGCGAGTGGCGCGACGTGCTGCAGGAACAGGCGGCGGCGGTCGAGTTCGGGCCCGCCGGCTCGCCGCCGGTGTTCAGCATGCGCTGCGACGGCCGCGGCGGCATCCTCCTGCAGCGCCACGGCAACGCGCCGACCGGGGACTTGCCGACGATGGTCGTTACGATCGGCGAGGATGCGCGCCGCCTCGCGGTGACCGCGGCGGAGGGCAATGTGCCGATGTTGCGGGCAGCGCTCGGCGCCGGCGATCCCTTGATCAACGCGATCGCCCGGGCGGTGGAGCCGATCGTCATCCGGATCGGCGATGCCGAACCGCTCGTCCTGCCACCGGGCCCCGCGATCGCCGCCTTCACCACGCGGTGCAGCAGCGCCGAGGCGCCTGCCGCCGAAGCCAATGCCAGCGAGGTTGCGGAGGGGAATTCAGCGGCCGACGGCAACAGCGCACGCTGAGCATGGCGAGCGGAAGGCGATCGCGATGACCCGTTTGTTTCCGGCAGGTGCCGTCCTCGCGATCCTGGCGCTGGGCGCCTGCGTGCCGCGTCAGGCGCCGCCGCAGCCGCCTGCGCCCGCGCCGGAAAGGCCGGCTCCGGCTCCGGCTCCCGCTGCGCCGCCCGCGCCCCCGCCCGCCGACTGGCGCGATGCGCCGCTCAGCCCCGGCGACTGGACAGGGACGGGGGAGAGCGCCAGCTACGGCACGGCCGGCGCGCCGTCCTTCATCCTGAGCTGTGATGCGCCGGGGCGGGTCAGCCTGGTCCGGGCGGGAAGCGCCGGCGGCGGCACGATCACGATCCGCACCACCGAGACGGTCCGGCGCCTCGCCGCCGCGCCGCGCGGCAGCGATCTGGTCGCAACCCTGCCGGCGTCGGACCCATTGCTCGATCAGATCGCCTTCAGCCGTGGCCGTATTCTCGTCGAGAGCGAGGGCGCGCCGCCGCTGATCGTTCCCGCCTGGCCGGAGCCGGCGCGGGTGACCGAGGAATGCCGCGGCCAATAAAATAGGCGCCCCACAAGCATCGCGCCCAAAAGTGGTCGCCATGAGCCGGTGCGACTTGCCCCCGGCAAGTCGCAGCCATGCCGGGGGCATGGCGGCCGGCTCATTTGGGCACCAGCGATGCGACAACAAAAATCGGGGAGTGCGAAGCGCTCACCGGGCGCCGCGCGAAGCATGGAATCCTACTCAGAAAAAAGTTGAGATCAAGACTTGATCGCGGATTCGCCGCGACTCATACATAGGGCAAGTTCAACATAGCGAAAGGAGGTGATCCGATGTCTCGTGGTTCAGCAGAGAGGTCGGTCAAGTCCGTTCGGGAGATGAAAGCCTAAGCTTTCCAAAGTCTTCCGGACAGTCGGCTTCCGGCCGCTGACCATGTGAAAGGGCCGCTCGGAACCATCCGGGCGGCCTTTCGCTTTTCTGGCGACGTAACGATCCGTGGAGGTTGAGCGTGGCCGGAGACAGTCGAGACGATAAGCCTGCACGCCATCCGCTGCCGCGCAGCGAGGAGGCCCGGCACGACGAGATTCCGGAGCATCTCGAGCGCGAGAAAGGGCAGGGCGACGACAGCGCCGAGGCGGTGCAGCCGGCGAAGGCGCCGGTGACGCCGGACGGCGAGCCCTACCACACGCACTAGCGGAACTGTTCGCCGCCTCGCGTGTCTGTTACGCAGCAGTTACGAACGGCAGGAGATCGGACATGGCGAAAGCCTCATCTGGCAAAGCGAAAGGCGACCGTCGCAAGGCCGCGGACGCAATTCCCGACGCGCTGCGCGAGGCAGGGCGCAAGGCCGCCGAATTGGCCCAGAATCCGGTGGCGCGCAGCCTGCTCGCGGCCGGACTGGTGACCGCAGCGGCGGCGCTGGCGGCGAACAAGACGGTGCGGGACACCGCGCGCCGCAATGTGCGCCAGGCCCAGGACGCCGCGGAAGCGGCCGCCGACGCCGCCACCGACAGCGCGAACAAGATCGGCGCCGCCATGATCAACGCCGCGACCGAGGCGATCCGGCGGGTGATGGCCGGGACGGAAGGCAAGGGCGGGTCGAGCGCAAAGGCGGCGACGGATGCGCCGGCGGCAGCGAAGCCGTCGCGGCCGGCCGCCAAGCGCGCGGCCAAGCCTGCGACCAAGCGCGCCGCCGCGCCGCGCAAGGCGGGCGCGACCAAGGCGACGGGCGCCGGCTCTGCGGCCGCGACTGCGAAGCCCGCGGCGGCCAAAACCAGCCGCAGGACCTCCAGCGGCAAGACCGGCGCCGCCCGGAAGTCCGGTGCGAGCGGCGGCCGCAAGCCGGCAGCGCCCAAGGCGGGCTGAGCCTCAAAAAAAGTGGAGCGCCCGATCATCGGGCGCTCCACCATTTTTCTCGAATTTTCGTGACCGCTTAGCGGCAGCGGCGGCGTCCGCCCCTCTGGACCTCGCGGCCGATCAGCGCGCCGGCCGCGGCGCCGAGGATGGTGCCGGTCGTGCGGTCGCGGCCACCGTCGATTTCGCGGCCGATCAGCGCACCGGCGGCGCCGCCGACGATCAGGCCGACCGTACCGTTCGGACGACGGCAGCGATAGCGGCCCTGGCGATCGCGCCAGGTCGGACCGGTATAATAACCGTCCCGATAATAGCGCCGCTGGGCCTGCGCCTCGTCGGTGGGAAGGGCGAAGGTGACCGGAACGGCCATGGCCGTCGCAGAGACGGCGAGGATCAGGTTACGCATGAATCGTGCCTCCTGGGCTCTTGAACTCGGGTGGGGAACGCGCGCCCCTAGCCCTGGTTTCATTAACCTAAAACAACGAATCCGTCAGGGCTCGGCCATGCGCGAAGCGGCTCAGCGCGCCGCACGGGACGCCCGTCTCGCCGTGCCTTTGCGCCCAAATGGTGCATTTGGTCATTTCGTGCGCGGCCAGCGGTTCCCTCGGTGGGCCAAACTGGGCTAGAGCGCGCCCGACCGTTTCTTAAGAAAGCAGCCGCATTGGCGAACGTTACCGTAATCGGCGGCCAGTGGGGCGACGAGGGCAAGGGCAAGATCGTCGACTGGCTGGCCAGCCGCGCCGATCTCGTCGTCCGCTTCCAGGGCGGCCACAATGCCGGCCACACCTTGGTGATCGGCGAGCAGACCTACAAATTGTCGCTGCTGCCGTCCGGTATCGTCCGCGGAACATTGTCGGTGATCGGCAATGGCGTCGTGCTCGACCCTTGGGCGCTCAAGGCCGAGGTCGAGAAGCTGACCGAGCAGGGCGTCGCCGTCACGCCGGACAATCTGCGCATCTCCGACACCTGCCCCCTGATCCTGCCGATCCACCGCGATCTCGACGCGCTGCGCGAGGATGCGAGCGGCCAGGGCAAGATCGGCACCACCCGCCGCGGCATCGGCCCGGCTTATGAGGACAAGGTCGGCCGGCGCGCGATCCGGGTCTGCGACCTCGCCCATCTCGGCCATTTGGGTCCGCAGCTCGACCGCCTCTGTGCCCATCATGACGCGCTCCGCGCCGGTTTCGGCGAGCCGCCGGTCGACCGCGCCCGGCTCGAACGCGACCTCGGCGAGATTGCGGACTTCGTGCTGCGCTTCGCCTCGCCGGTCTGGAAGACGCTCAACGAAGCGCGACTCAACGGCAAACGGATCCTGTTCGAGGGCGCGCAGGGCGTGCTGCTCGACGTCGATCACGGCACCTACCCGTTCGTCACCTCGTCCAACACGATCGCCGGCACCGCAGCCGGCGGCACCGGGCTCGGTCCGGGCGCGGCCGGTTTCGTGCTCGGCATCGTCAAGGCCTATACCACCCGGGTCGGCTCCGGCCCGTTCCCGACCGAGCTCGAGGACGAGATCGGCCAGCGGCTCGGCGAGCGCGGCCGCGAGTTCGGCACCGTCACCGGCCGCAAGCGGCGCTGCGGCTGGTTCGATGCCGCCCTGGTCCGCCAGTCGATGGCGGTCTCGGGCGTCACCGGCATCGCGCTGACCAAGCTCGACGTGCTCGACGGCCTCGACGAGGTGCGGATCTGCACCGGCTACCGGCTCGGCGCGCGCGAGCTCGACCATCTTCCCGCCCATGCCGCCGACCAGGCCGCGGTCGAGCCGATCTACGAGACCATGGCGGGCTGGCAGGAATCGACCGCCGGCGCGCGCAGCTGGGCGCAATTGCCGGCCCAGGCGATCAAGTACATCCGCCGCGTCGAGGAACTGATCGCCTGCCCCGTCGCTTTGGTCTCGACCAGCCCGGAGCGGGAGGACACGATCCTCGTTCGCGATCCATTTGCCGGCTGACAACAATAGGCTATCGGAACCGACCATGACGACAAGAGAAGCAACGGGCCTGCTGAGCCGGGGTGGCGACGCCCATCTGATCGGCGATTACGCCCGCAAGCTGTCGGACCGGATGGCGGTCATCGCCTTCGGCGCCTTTCAATGGCCCTGGCTGCTGCGCAGCCTCCACGGCGGCCGACTGAGGGACAAGCACGCCTTGCTCGACCGGCTCGGCCTGCCGCACGATTCCATGCCCTATCTCGGCAGCTGGAAGGCCGATACCGGTCTGCTCACCATCATCACCGATCATATTTTCGAGCATCGCCCGAAGCTGGTGGTCGAGTTCGGCAGCGGCGCCTCCACCTTCATCCTGGCGCGCGCGCTTCAGCTCGCTGGCGGCGGCCAGCTGATCAGCTTCGACCAGCATGGCGATTTCGTCGATGCGACCCGGCAATGGCTGGCCGATTACGGGCTCAGCGCCGACCTGCGTTCGGCGCCGCTGCGGCCGTCGCCGGGCGGCTGGCCCGGCCTGTGGTACGATCACGGGCCGCTGCCGCACGGCATCGACATGATGCTGATCGACGGTCCGCCCTGGGCGATCCATCCCTTCACCCGCGGCGCCGCCGCGACCCTGTTCGATCATATCTCCCCGGGCGGCACCGTCATGCTCGATGACGCCGCGCGCCCGGGCGAGCGGTTCGTCGCCCGGCGTTGGCGCCGGCGCCATCCCGAGTTCGACTTCCGCCACGATCTCAGCGGGACCAAGGGCACCCGGATCGGCCGCAAGC
>JAYRLF010000129.1:0-9817 GCA_041905385.1 Allosphingosinicella sp. | reverse complement strand
GCTCGCCGCCTTCTACGGCCGCGGCGGCGCCACCGCCGCCCGCACGCCCGAACCGGCGTTCGTCGAGGAAAGGCGCGCCTCGAACGGCATCGCGATCGCGCCGGCGCTGACCCGTGACGGCCGCGCCCTGCTGCTGATCAACCCGCACACCAGTTTTTTCTTCCGCTCCGAGCTCGGCATGCAGAGCGACGAAGGCCTGCACGCCTATGGCGCCTCCACCTGGGGCCAGTTCTTCATATACCAGGGCTTCAACGACCGCGTCGGCTGGATGCACACGTCGAGCGGGGTCGACGTCGTCGACGAGTTCGCCGAGGCGATCGTCCGCCGCGACAACCGGATCTCCTATCGCTATGGCAACCGCCTCAGGCCGCTGCGCCGAGTGCCGGTGACGCTGCGCGTACGTCAAAGCGACGGAACGCTCGCGAGCCGGACCTTCGTCACCTGGCACAGCCATCACGGTCCGATCATTCGCGCCGAGGGCGAGCGCTGGATCGCGATGGCGCTGATGAACCGGCCGATTCC
This sequence comes from Allosphingosinicella sp., assembly GCA_041905385.1. Taxonomy (GTDB): domain Bacteria; phylum Pseudomonadota; class Alphaproteobacteria; order Sphingomonadales; family Sphingomonadaceae; genus Allosphingosinicella. The sequence goes on along the minus strand of JAYRLF010000129.1, from coordinate 9,295 downwards.
GGCGCTCCAGCAGAGCTGGCTGCGCACCAAGGCGCGCGACTTCGCCGGCTATATGCGGGTCGCCGCGCTCCAGGCCAATTCATCCAACGCCACCATCTATGCCGATGCCGATGGCCATATCGCCTACCTCCACCCGCAATTCGTGCCGGTGCGCGACGACCGCTTCGACTATCGAGACCCGGTCGACGGCAGCGATCCGGCGACCGACTGGCGCGGCCTCACGCCGCTCGATCGGCTGCCGGAGGTTCGCGATCCGCGCGCGCACTGGCTCTACAATGCCAATGACGCGCCCTGGCGCGCCGCCGGCCTCGACAGCCCGCGCCAGGCGGATTTTCCGCGCTACATGGACACGGCCGGCGCCAATCCGCGCGGCGACAGTGCAACGAGCCAGCTCGACCGCGCCCGGGCGCTGACGCCGGAGGGCCTGAGGCGGATCGCCTACGATCCGTGGATGCCGATGTTCGTCCCGCTGGTGCCGAGCCTGGCCGAGGCCTGGACCGCCTTGCCGCGCAATGATCCGCTCCGAAGGCGGCTGGAAGGGCCGGTCGCCCTGCTGCGCGGCTGGAACCAGCGCTGGTCGGCCGAGTCCGAAGCGACCACCCTGGCCAATTTCTGGGCTGTGGAACTCTGGGCGACGGCCAATCGCGAACGTCCGCGCCACGCCAATATGTGGGAGGTGATGAACGGCTTTTCGGGACGCACGAAGCTCGAGACGCTCGCCCGGGCGGTCGATCGGCTCGAGCGCGAATGGGGAGGCTGGCGGGTGCGCTGGGGCGAGGTCAACCGCTTCCAGCGCAATGACGGCGCGATCGAGCAGACCTTCTCCGACGCTCGCCCGAGCATCCCGGTGCCGTTCGTCTGGTCGCGTTGGGGCTCGCTCGCATCCTTCTCGTCACGCGCTTATCCGGGCACGCGCCGGTGGTACGGCACCAACGGCAACAGCTTCGTCGCGATCGTCGAATTCGGCCCCCGGATCCGCGCCTGGGCGGTCTCGGCCGGCGGCGAAAGCGGCGACCCCGCCTCGCCGCACTTCAACGACCAGGCACAGCACTACGCGGCGGGCGACCTGCGGCCGGTCTACTTCTACGAGACGGACCTGGGAGGCCATGTGCGCCGCCGTTACCGGCCTGGCGAATAGGGAAGGGCGCCAACCCCTCGCCAAGTCATTCCGCCCTCGTTAGGAGGGCGCCATGCTGCTCGCGATCGACGCCGGCAATACCAACCTGGTCTTCGCTTTGGTCGAGGACGGCATCATTCGTACCCGCTGGCGGATCGCGACGGATCCCCGGCGCACGGCCGACGAATATGCGGTCTGGCTTCACCAGCTGCTCGCGCTCGAAGGCTTCACCCGCGACGATGTCAGCGCCGTGATTATCGGCACGGTCGTGCCGCGCGCGCTCCACAATCTCCAGGTCCTTGCCTCCAAATATTTCGGTGTGGAGGCGCTGGTCGCCGGCCAGCCGCCGGCCGACTGGGGGATCGATCTCGACGTCGCCGAGCCGCAATCGGTCGGCGCCGACCGCGCGCTCAACGCGATCGCCGCCCATGCGCTCTACGAGGGCGACCTGATCGTGATCGATTTCGGCACCGCGACCACCTTCGACGCGGTCGATTATGGCGGCGCCTACAAGGGCGGCGTCATCGCGCCCGGCATCAATCTGTCGCTCGACGCCCTCGTCGCCGCCGCCGCCAAGCTGCCGCGCGTCGCCATCCAGGCGCCGGAAAGCGCCTCGGTGATCGGCCGCACGACCGAGGACCAGATGCATATCGGCATCTATTGGGGCTATGTCGCGATGATGGAGGGGCTGGTCGCCCGCATGAAGGCGGAGATCGGCCGTCCGGTCTCGGTCATCGCCACCGGCGGTCTCGCCACGCTGTTCGACACCCACACCGACATCTTCGATGCGATCGAAGGCGATCTCACCATCCAGGGCCTCGCGATGCTCTATGCGCGGAGCCAAAATGGCGCTTGAGCGTCATCCCGGAGACAGATGAAACCCGGCAACGAACTTCTCTTCCTCGCGCTCGGCGGGTCCGGCGAGATTGGCATGAACGTCAATCTCTACGGCTGCGAGGGCAAATGGATCATGGTCGATCTCGGCATGACCTTCGCCGATCCCTTCTATCCGGGCGTCGAGCTCGTCCTGCCCGACCTCGCCTTCATCGAGGAGCGCAAGGAGGACCTGCTCGGCATCGTCCTCACCCACGGCCACGAGGACCATATCGGCGCGATCCCCTATCTCGCCAATGATCTCGGCGTGCCGCTCTACGCGACGCCGTTCACCGCCGGCCTGATCGCCGGCAAGCTCGAGGAAGAGGGGCTGACCGGCGAGGTCCGGCTCGAAACGGTCGAGATGGGCGGCGACTTCCGGCTCGGGCCGTTCGGCTTCCGCTTCATCCCGCTCGCCCATTCGATCCCCGAGGGCAATGCGCTGCTGATCGACACGCCCTACGGCCGCATCTTCCACACCGGCGACTGGAAGCTGGACGATTCGCCCCAGCTCGGCGATCCGAGCACCGAGGCCGAATTGCGCGCGATCGGCGACGAGGGCGTGCTCGCTCTGGTCTGCGATTCGACCAACGTCTTCGTCGACGCGTCCTCCGGCTCCGAGCTCAGCGTCCGCGTCGGCCTCGACGAGGTGATCCGCGAGGCCGACTGCCGGGTGCTGGTCACGACCTTCGCCTCGAACGCGGCCCGGCTGAAGACGCTGGGCCACGTCGCCCGCGACACCGGACGCCAGGTCTGCGTCGCCGGGCGCAGCCTCGACCGCATCTTGCGAGTTTCGAAGAGCGTCGGCTATCTCACTGATTTTCCTGAGGTGATCGACTTCGAAACCGCGATGCGGCTGCCCCGGCGCGATGTCATGATCATCGCCACGGGCGGGCAGGGGGAGCAGCGCGCCGCGCTCGCCCGGATCGCCTTCGATCAGCACAAATTGTCGCTCGATCCGGGCGACCTCGTCGTCTTCTCGTCGAAGCAGATCCCCGGCAACGAGATCGCGATCGGCCGCATCCAGAACGAGCTCGCCTCCAAGGGGATCGAGATGATCACCGAGCGGCAGGCGCCGGTCCACGTCTCGGGCCATCCCGGCCGTCCCGAGCTCGCCGCTATGTATGACTGGATCCGCCCGGAGATCATCGTCCCCGTCCATGGCGAGATGCGGCACATGATGGAGCAGGCGCGCTTCGCCCGCGCTCGCGGCGTCCCGCACGGCATCGTCCAGAAAAATGGCGACCTCGTAAGGCTCGCACCGAACGGACCGGAAAAACTTTCGGAAGAACGGGTTGGACGGCTTATCTTGGACGGCGATGTCATATTGGCGGCCGACGGCACCACCATGAACGAGCGCCGCCGGCTCGCCTTTGCCGGCACCATCTCAGTCGCGGTCGCGCTCGACGACGAGGATCGTGTCCAGGGCGACGTCGAGCTCGAGATTCAGGGCATTCCGGTCGAGGAGGATCGGGAGGCCTTTCTCGAGGAGGCCTGCGCGGCCGCGGCGGCCGCGGTGCGCAAGGCCAGCGGCAATGAAGACAAGCTCCGCGAGGACGTCCGCCTTGCCGTCCGCCGATGCGCCACCGACTGGACCGGCAAGAAGCCGGTCGTGACGGTGCTGATCGTCAGGCTCTAGGCATGAAATGGACGTCGATCGCGGCAATCCTGCCGCTCTTCTGGGTGATGAGCTTCTTCATCGTCCTCCCCTTCGGCGTCCGCACGCCCGAAGAGGCGGGCGCTGAAAGAGTGTCAGGTCACGCCGAAAGCGCCCCCCACCAGTTCAGCCTCGGGCGGGTCGCGCTGCGGGCGACGATCCTCGCGCTGGTCCTGTTCGGCCTGTTCTACGCCAATTACGTTTTCGGCTGGGTAAGTGCAGACGCGCTGGACTGGGTACACTGACCTCGTTCCTCCCCATCAAAGATGGGGAGGGGGACCATGCGAAGCATGGTGGAGGGGTAGCTATCCCGAACAGGTCTCCAGAATCATCCGAACAACGCTCGGCATATCGTCGAGCACATCCTTGGCGTCGAAGCGGATAGTGAAAATGCCCTGCGTCTTCAGCCAGGCATCGCGCGCGGCATCACGCTGCGGCCGGTCACCCATGGCGTGCGAAAACCCATCGACTTCAATGCATAAGCATCTAGAAGCGCAATAGAAGTCGAGCACATATGGCCCGAACGGATGTTGCCGTCTGAATTTGAACCCAGCCGGCCGCTTTCGCAGTTCCTGCCACAGCAAACCCTCCGGCAGCGACATCGTACGACGCATCTCTCGCGCCCTTACGATAGTCTCATTGGCGCTGACGGACATTACCCCTCCACCATCCTGCGGATGGTCCCCCTCCCCAGCGGAGCTGGGGAGGAATAAACTTACCGCCGCAACCTTTCGATCGCCTGCGCCAGCGCCACGTAGAGTTTGCCCATATCCGACGACAGCAAGGTCACCCCCAAGGTCGCCCCCTCGCGATCGTTGAGCACGCGCCGCAGCATCTGCTCGAAATCGTGGACATAGCGGTTCACATGGTCGCGGAAGTCGGGCTCTTCCTCATAATGGCGCTGGATCGCGCGGGCCTCGCCCGAATCGAGCAGCCGCACCGCCCGTCTCGTGAACACGCCGCGGTCGCCCTTGAGATAGGCCGCCCAGGCATAATCGGCGACCTCGTTCGACAGCAATTTGTTGACGTCGATCGCCGTGGAGTTCAGGGCCTCGATCAGGAGTGACACGCGCCTGGAGAAGGATTCGCTATCCTTTTCAGCGCGCTGGGCTGCATCTTCTGCGATCCGGTCTTCAATCGCCGCCGCGGTCTCGCTCATCGTCAGCAGCTGGCGGGTTAGCCGCTCGCTGGCCTGGCGCGCGACCGCCATCGCCCGCTGCGAGGCGCCGGCAATCTCGGCGATCTGGTCGGAGACCGGCTCGGCCACGGCTTCCGCGACCGCCTCGCGGCTGGCCTCGGCGAGCGCGGCGACGCTGTCGGGAATCGCCTGGATGATCGCCTCGCGGGCATGGTTGGCGGCCTGCTGGGCGGCGTCGCGGACCCGGACCAGCGCCTCGATCAGCTGCGGGCCGGTCTCCTGGACCAGCTTGGCCGTCGCCCCGTCGGCGTCGCCGACCGCGGCGCCGAGCGCCTGCAGCTTCTGCTCGGCCTCGCCGACCCCGTCTCGAACCGTCGCCAGCAGCGCATCGAGCGAGCCGCGCTGCCGGGTGACCGCGGCCTCGCTAAATTCGAGCGATTCCGCGGCCATTGCCGCCGCCGCCTGGATCGCCTCGACCGAGGGCACGGCTGCCAACGCCGCCTGTGCGGTGCGCTCGGTCTGCGCCTCGACGCCGGCAAGGGCGGCGGGCAGCTGGTCGCGCAGCTGGGCCGTCACCGCGTCGAGCGCCGCGGAAAGCCCCTGCGCGCGTGACGTCATGACGTCGGATTCATTATTGCCCTCGGCGATCTCGGCCCGCAGCGAAGTAGCCGCGGCGCGCACCCCGTCGAGCGACTGGACCAGCCGCGCATGCTGCGCATCGCCGGTCTGGCCGAGCGATGCGAGCTGGGCGTCGAGCTCGGCCAGTTGGCCGACCAGGCGCGTGACCAGCACGTCGCTGGCGCTGTCCTGCGCCGCCAGCCGGGCGGCCAAAGTCTCGATCTTGACCGCGGCGTCGTCGAGCTTCTCGGCCAGGCTGCGGCCCGCCTCGGCGCCGGCATGTTCGAAGGCGGCGCGACTCTGGTCGATCAGCGCCAGCAGCGCCTGACCCTGGGTCTCGAGCCCGCTGCGCGCCTGGTCGACCGACTCCGCCGCCCGCGCCATCGATCCGTCGACCGCGGCGTTCATCCGCGACGCCGCCTCGTCCATCCGCTCTGCCGCGGCGCCGGCGCTGCTCTCGATCCGCGCGACATGGGCGCCGAGCCGCTGCGCGGCGCCGCCGACCACCTCATCCGCCTCGCGGCCGCGGGCGCTAAGTGCCGCCAGATGTCCCTCAAGTGCCGCCGCCTGCTCGTGGGCGGCAAGCCCGGCCGCCCGCATCGCCTCGGCGACTCCGCGCGCCTGCTCCTCGGCCTTGGGCAGGTCGCCCATCAGCACGCCGATATCGACCCGCGCATTGGCCGCGGCATTGTCGAGCGCCTGGCCGCGCCGTTCGAGCTCGGCGCTCTCGCGCGCCAGGAAATGGGTGACCCGCCCGAGCCGATCGGAGGCCTCCTCGCCAAGCGACATCAGCCGTGCGCTCTGCTCGCCGAGCTGCGCCTGATTGTCCTGCAGCCGCGCGCCGACCACGGCCAGCACCGCCTCGAGCGTCTGACTCTCGCGCCGCATCGCCGCGACGGCTGCGGTGAAGCGCTCCGTCTCGCGCCGCGCGGTGCGGCCGAAGATCAGCCACACCAGGGCGATCAGGATCAGCGGCGCGCACAGGGTAGCGACCCAGCCGGTCCACAGGATCAGGCTCTGGCCGGGCCAGGCCTGGCTCAGCGCATAGCCGCAGACGCCGATCCAGGCGGCGGTCGCGAACAGCAGCAAGGCCGCCAGCGCCTTGACCGCGAAGGGCCGGCCCGGCGCGCTCTCCTCCTCGTCAAATGCCTGATATTCGAACGATTCGTCGGTTGCGGGCTGCTGCGCGTCCACGCGACCCCAACCTGATTCGCCCTGCGGCTGCGCTTCGGCGCGCTCGGCCCCCATGCTCATGGCCCTTTGTATCACTTTGGGCCGGTTATGAAACGGGGCGTTAACACGGTTCGGCCCATAAGCAGGGCATGGCATATGATCCCGGGGCCCTGAATGCGTCGCTTGCGGCGGCGGTCGGCAGCGACAGCGAGCTGATGGCAGAGCTGCGCTCGGCCTTCATCGAAAGCGCCGCGCGCCAGCTCGATCTGATGGGCCGCGCCCGCTGCGACGCCAATTGGACGATCGCCGCCGCGCGCCTCAAGAGCCTCGCCGCCAGCTTCGGCGCGACCGGCCTCGGCGGCCTCGCGGACGAGGCGCTCGACGGCGCGCCGGGCGATCCGGTCGTGCTGCGCAAGATATCGGTCGCGATCGACGATTTCGCCCGCATGTAGCTGTCGTTGGGCGCTGCCGGTCCGGCGCCGCTTCATTTCGCGCAGAGACGCAGAGACGCAGAGAGGTCGGCGCGCTTCGCGGGTGTTTTCCTTTGATCGTCATCCTGGCGAAAGCCAGGATCTCACTGTCTTTTCAGAGGCTTGGAAGAACAGAGAGATCCCAGCTTTTGCTGGGATGACGAGTTGGCCCGAAAGCCCGTCGAAAACGCCGGCCTCTCTGCGCCTCTGCGTCTCTGCGCGAAAATCATTCCGGCCTCACCACCCGCTCGATCGGCTGATTTTCCGACGATCGAGCGCATCCGCTTTGCATCGCCGACCGCCCCCGCCTAGGTTTCCTCATCGAAGCAGGGGAGCAGGCCTTGGCGTTGGCCGCATTGATCGCCGCCTATCATGAATCCGCGGAAGCCGGCGTGCTCCGCGCGACTCTGCCTTTGGCCGGGCGGACCGTGCTCGAGCGCCAGGTCCGGCTCGCCGCGGCCGCTGGCGCGACCCGGATCGTCGTGATCATCGAGCGGATGCCGCCGGAGCTCAGCGCCGCGATCGACCGGCTGCGCGGCGAGCGGCTGCCGCTCCATGTCGCCCGCAGCGCCGAGGAGGCGGCCGAGGCGATCGATCCGCACGATCGTCTGGTCCTGGTCGGCGACGGCGCCGTCGCCGACTCCGCCCAGATCTCCCGCCTCGCCGCCGCCGATGGCGCGACCGTGCTCACCGTTCCCGATGGCTCCTATGGCGAGCTTTACGAGCGGATCGACGCCAATTCGCGCTGGGCCGGCCTCGCCGCTCTCGACGGGGCGATGCTCCGCGCCACCGCCGCCAAGCTGCGCGACTGGGACCTGCAGTCGACCCTGCTGCGCCGCGCGCTCCAGGCCGGGGCCCGTCCGCTCGCCGCCGAGGGGCCGGTCGCGATCCTCGACGGCTGGGACGATCTCGCCACGCTCGAACGGCGGATCATTTCCGCGGCCTCCTCCTCGGGCGGCGGTTGGGCGAGCCGGCTGCTCGCCCCGCTCGAGCGATTGGTGACGCTGGCCCTGATGGGCAGCCGGCTGAGCCCCGGACTGCTTGGCAGCGCCGCCGTCGGCCTCACCGCCGCCGGCGCCACCTTCGTCGCTTATGGCTGGTTCCTGACCGGCCTCGCCTCGATGCTGGTCGCGACGCCGCTCGAGGGCGTCGCCGATCGGCTCGCCCGGATCCGCATGCAGGGCGATGTCGGCCGCCACTGGTGGTCCTTCCTCAATCCCGCTTTCGCGGGCGCCGCCATGGTCGGCCTCGCCTACGGCCTTGCGCTCGCGCACGGTTGGGGGATGGTGCTGCTCGCTTTCACGACTCTGGCCTTCCTGGTCGCCTTGGGCATCGAGATCGAAGGCCGGGCCATCGCCGGCTCGGTGCTCCTCGCGGAGCGCAAGGGGATGCTCTGGCTGATGCTGCCCTTCGCCGTCTTCGGCGTCTGGAACATCGGCCTGGCGCTGCTGTTCGCTTATGCGGCGGGTTCATTTTTCTGGGCCCAGCACCAGGCGCATACCGGGTTTCGAAAGGCTTAGGATTAGCGCGAGTTTAACCCTGTCGGGCTATGACATGCCGATGGCCGAGGCGGGATCGACGAGGCGTGAAGGACGAAGCGACGCTGCGCGCCTGCTGCTGGCGGCGGCGCGCGAGCGCTTTGCCGTGGCGCGACCGACCTGCTGCTTCCCGATCGCGCCCGCCTGACCGAGTGGCAGAGGCTCACCGCCTCCGCTCTGCTCGCCCGCCTCGTCCGTTCGATCGAGGACGATCTTCGCGCCCGTCTTGCGGACCGCTTCGCCGGTCATGAGGCCCTCCACGCCGCTCTGTCCTCGGCCCATGTTCCGATCGCGCTGCCGATCCTCGAGCGGGCCCAGGCGCTGCGCGATTCCGATCTCAGCACGATCCTCGTCCGCCGCGTCGAGGAGCATCGCTTCTGGACCGGCCGCACCGTCGTCGAAGCGGACGATTATCTGTTCGCCCTGGTGCGCGACGAGGACGCCGCCATCGCCGCCGAGGCGATGGAGCTGGTGATCGCCCGCAGCCGCCGCTTCGACCGCTTCCAGGAGCCGGTCATGGGCCAGGTCGAGCTCCCGGCCGAGCTCCAGCACAAACTGGTCTGGATCGTCGCCGCGGCGCTGCGCCACTATATCGTCCAGCACCATCATCTCGCCCAGGTCGACGCGGCGGTCGAGGAGGCGGCGCTGGCCGCGATCGCCGCCTCGGTCGAAGGCGAGAGCCTGGACTCGCGCGCATTGCGGCTCGCCCCC
>JAYRLF010000128.1:0-9838 GCA_041905385.1 Allosphingosinicella sp. | reverse complement strand
GATCGCCGCGGCGATCCCCGAGCGCGGCACCGCCGTGATCGGCCTGTTCACCTGCTATCTGGTCGTGACCAGCTGGGGCGCGGCGACGCGGCGCAGCCAGGCGGCGGGCGGATTCGAATGGGCCGGACTGGCGGCGGCGGTCGGCCTCGCCGCGACCGTGACCTTGTTCGCCTGGATGGCCGGGCAGAGCCCGAACGGGCGGCTCGACTCGCTGCCGGCGGCCGCCCATGCGCCGTTCGTGCTGCTCGCCTGGCAGGCGGCGGCGCTCGACCTGAACTTCATCGCCCGCGGCCATCGCGATCCGAAGAGCCGGATCGCCCGTCATTTGTGGCGGATGTCGACCGCCTTCCTGATCGCGGCCTTCTCCTTCTTCATCGGCCAGCAGGACGAGATGCCGGCCGGAATGCGGGGATCGCCGTTGCTGTTCGTTCCCGAAGCGCTGATCTTCGGCACGATGATCTACTGGATCTTCCGGATGCGGTTCGGCCGCGGCCTCAAGGCCAGGCCCAAGAAGCGGGCGGCGGAGGCGGCGGCGCCGGCGCTGCCGGCCTGAGGCGGCAGGATCTAGGCGAGGATAAGCGGCAGGCCCTGCCAGAGGATCGCCAGGATGGAGAGCAAGGCGCCGGCGCCGCCGATCCTGCGGACCCAGGGATCGGCGCGCCGCAGCCGCACCAGCAAGAAGGCATTGGCGGCGAGGCCGACCAGGGTGAGGGCGCCGGCGGCGAGCCGCGCCGGCCGGCCGTCGCCCCAGAATTCGGCGATCAGATAGAGGGCGAAGAGATGGCCGGCCCAGAGCAAGAGGCCGCCGAGCAAGGCGAGCCAGGTCCTCATGCCCCGGCGACCGGCAGGCGGGTGACGAGCGCGGTGACCGCGCCTTCGACGGCACTGTAGGCGAGGAACAGGGCGATGACGTCGACGGCGCCGGATCGCGGGCCCGCGAGCAGGCCGGCGGCGCGGCGCGCGACCAGCCAGGCCGCCATGACGAGCGCGATCGCGACGAGGCAGGCCTGCAGCGCCAGCATGGCGAAGACGAACGCCCCCTGCCCGCTCGCGACCGGATCGGCATGACCGAGCCAGTTCCGCCCGTCGGCGGCCAGCGCAATGGCGAGCAGCACGGCCGAGACGACGCCGGCGGCCGCGGCCTTGGCGCCGCCGCGGCGCAGCAGCGGGCGCGCGGCGATGGCGGCGGCGAAGGCGCCGGCATAAGCGAGGAGGAGCGGCACGCTGCCGGCGAGCGGCGGCGGCGCGATCCAAAATTCGGGCTTGCGGCTCCACAAAAAGGCGAAGCCGAACAGGGCCATGGCGAACATCATCCCGATCACGACGAGCAGGATCACCATCGCCCACCAGCCGTGGCTGCGCGCCCCGGTGACATAAGTCGGGACGGTGATGCCGGCGCCGATGTCGACCTCGGCCTCGGGCACCGGCCGGTCGGTCTCCCACAGCCAGCGCAGCACGGCGGCGAGAGCCAAAAGGCCGCTGACGATCGCCGCCGCATAGGCCTGGACGGTGAGCAGGAGGAAGAAGCCGGCGGTGAAGAGCGCGCCGGAAAAGGGCCAGGGCGATGGGCCGGGCATGATCTGGAGATACTGCGGCTCGGCCATGACCGGGCTGGTGACGATCGTCTCGCGCCGACCGGTGGCGGAGCGCGGCAGGAAATAGCGGCCCGCGTCGACGTCGGCGGCGAGAGCTGGGTCGTCCCAGAGCGGCTGGCGGCTGCGCACCACCGGGATCGAGCGGGTCGAATAGAGATCGGTCGGCAGCCATTCGAGCGTGCCGCCCTCATAGGGATTGCCGGCATTGCCGCCGCCCGGCGCGAAGCGGAAGCTGCGGGAGAGATCGAACAGGAAGAGCAAAATGCCCGCGGCGAGGATGAAGGCGCCGATCGTGGAGACGAGATTGGGAAGCTCCCAGCCGCGGCCAGGCAGATAGGTGTAGACCCGCCGCGGCATGCCCATCAGGCCGGCGAGATGCATCGGCAGGAAGGCGATGTTCATGCCGGCGAACATCAGGGCAAACACCCATTTGCCGAGCCGGTCTGAGAGCGCCCGGCGGCTCACCATCGGGATCCAGTAATAGAGCGCGGCGAAGAGCGGGAAGACCATCCCGCCGATCAGGACGTAATGGAGATGGGCGACGACGAAATAGCTGTCATGCGCCTGCCAATCGAACGGGACCACCGCCAGCATCACCCCGGTCAGGCCGCCGGTGACGAAGACGACGAGGCTGCCGAGCACGAACAGGCCGGGCGCGTTCCAGCGCAGCCGGCCGACTGCGATGGTCGCGATCCAGGCGAAGACCTGGACGCCGGCAGGCACGCTCACCGCCATGCTGGCGGCGGAGAAGAAACCGACACTGAGCGCCGGCATGCCGACCGCGAACATGTGATGGGCCCAGACGCCGAAGCTGATGAAGCCGGTCGCGATCATCGCCAGCACGACCAGACGGTGGCCGACCAGCTCGGCGCGGGCGACGGTGGCGACGATCATCGACATCATGCCCGCGGCGGGCAGGAAGATGATGTAGACCTCGGGATGGCCGAAGAACCAGAAGAGGTGCTGCCAGAGCAGGGGATCGCCGCCGCGGGTCGGATCGAAGAAGGGCCAGTTGAGCGCCCGCTCGAGCTCGAGCAGCAAGGTGCCGAGGATGACCGAGGGAAAGGCGATGACGATCATCACCCCGAAGACGAGCATCGCCCAGGCGTAGATCGGCATCCGGTCCAGGGTCATGCCGGGGGCGCGGGTGCGCAGCACGCCGACGATGATCTCGATCGCCCCGGCAATGGCGCTGATCTCGATGAAGCCGATGCCGAGCAGCCAGAAATCGGCATTGATTCCGGGCGAGAAAGCGCGCGACGTATAAGGCGGATACATGAACCAGCCGCCGTCAGGGGCGAGGCCGACGAAGAGCGAGGCGAAGAAAGCGAGCCCGCCGACGCAATAGGCCCAGAAGGCGTAGGCCGAGAGCCGCGGGAATGGCAGGTCGCGCGCGGCCAGCATCTGCGGCAGGATCAGCACCGCCGCCGCCTCGACCATCGGCACCGCGAACAGGAACATCATCACCGTGCCGTGCATGGTGAAGAACTGGTTGTAGGTGGCGGCCGGGAGCAGATCCATCAAAGGCGCGGCGAGCTGCACCCGCATCACCAGCGCCAGCATTCCCGCCAGCAGGAAGAAGAGGAAGGCGGTGCCGACATAATAGGTGCCGACATAATTGTTGTTGACGACGGTGAGGTGCTGCCAGCCCTTCGGGCTGCACCAGATCCGCTCCAGCTCGGCGCGCTCGCTTTCCGGGCTTTTCGTCCGCGTCGGGAAGCGATCGTAGAGCGCCGGATCGAAGCCGGTCTCTGACGTCATCTCTGCTGCTCGAGCCAGGCGGCGATCGCGTCGAGATCGGCTCGGGCGAGCCGCGGATAGGCCGGCATGCGGTTGCCGGGCTTGATCCGCTGGCTGTCGGCGATCCAGCGGATGAAGGCGGCGCGATCGTTGGGCAGGATGCCGGCGCCGAGGCTGCGGCGGCTGCCGACATGGCTGAGATCGGGCCCGGCGAGGCCGTTGGCGGCGCTGCCGGCGACGCGGTGGCAGGCGCCGCAGCCATTGGCCAGGAACAATGCGGCGCCGCGCGCGGCGCGCGGATCTGCGGGCGGCCGCGGCGCGGCGCGAGCCGCGCGCCAGCGGGCGAAGTCGGCGGGGGCGTGGGCGACGACGACGAAACCCATCAAGGCGTGCGGGCCGCCGCAATATTCGGCGCACTGGCCGCCATAGATGCCCGGCCGGTCGGCGCGGATGGTGAGTCGGTTGCGCTGGCCGGGGATCATGTCGAGCTTGCCGGCGAGACGCGGCACCCAGAAGCTGTGGATCACGTCGGCCGACTCGAGCTCGAGCGCGACGCGGGTGCCGGCGGGGATGTGGAGCTCGTTGGCGTCGTGCAGGACCGCGCGGCCTTCGCGGTCGAGATAGGCGACCCGCCACCACCACATCTCGCCGGTGACGCGGATCCGCATCTCGTCGCCGCGCGGCGGCGCGCTAAGATCGCTGGTCAGAATCAGGCCCCAGAGCAAAAGGCCGGTGAGCACGATCACCGGAAAGCCGATGCCGGCCGCCCAGATCATCCGCTCGCCGCCGACCCGCCTTCGCAGCCGCTCCTTGCCGAACAAGGCGATGGCGAGCGCGGCGAGCACGATGCCGAGCACGGCGATCGCCATGACCAGCAACGCCCAGGCCAGGGTCGTGACCGGCGCCGAATAGGGCCCGGCGGGATCGAGCACCGGCGGCGGCCAGCCGTCGAGCGCGTCGGCGAGCGCGGCGGGACGCATCAGTAGCGAGATGGCCGCCAAAGTGCCTCCGCGAGATCGTTGCCGATCCGGAACCGACCGGGAAGAGCATAGGTTCCATCCCCATGCCGCGCCTTCGGATGCTCATTGTGGCGAGCCTGACCGCGAGCGGCTGCAGCGCGCCGGCCGTGCCGCCCGACCGCTTCACCGCCAGCGGCGAGGTGATCGCAATGGGCGGCGGCGACGGCGGCGTCGGCCATGCCTGCTTCTCCTGCCACGGTCTGGACGGCGGCGGCGACGGCGCGGCGACGCCGCGGCTGGCCGGGCTCGATCCGGGCTATCTCCAGCGCCAGCTCGACGATTATGCGAACGGGCGACGCGCGCATAAGGAGATGGCGGCGATCGCGCGGCGGATGCAGCCCGACGCGCGGGCATCGGTCAGCTCTTATTATGGCGGCTTGCCCGCGACCGGCCGATCGACTGGACCAGCGGACGGCGGCGCCGCGCGCCTCTACGCGGCCGGCGATCCGGCGCGGGACCTGCCGGCTTGCGCATCCTGCCATGGCGCGCGGGGCGAAGGCGTCGGCCCCGACAATCCGCCGCTGGCCGGGCAGCCGGCCATCTATGTCGCGGCGCAGCTCGACGGCTGGCGCGCGGGGCGGCGCTACAATGACGCGCTCGGCGAGATGCGGCGGATCAGCCGGCGCCTGACGCCGGACGAGATCCGCCGGCTCGCCGCTTTTGTCGCAAGTCTCGCGCCCGATCCTCCGGCAGCTCGGGCAGCATCCCCTCCAGCACGTCGTGGCGATCGACGAAATGGTGCTTGAGCGCCGCCGAGACGTGGAGCGGGATCATCACCAAAAGGACGATGATCAGGAAGAGATGCACGCCCTCGGCCCAGTCGAGGATCAGCCATTGCAGCGGCCGCTCGATCTCCTGGAAGGGCAGCAGCGGCCAGGGCAGCAGGCCGAGCATGGCCAGGTCCGGCGCGCCTTCGACCGCCGACCACATCGCCCAGCCGCTCAGCGGCAGGCCGAAGAAACAGGCATAGAAGACGACATGGGTCGCCTCCGCAGCCCGGGTCTGCCAGCCGAGCGCGTCGGCATCGTTGATGGGCCCGGGAACGATCATCCGCCAGACGAAGCGCAAGGCGGCGAGCAGCAGCATGAACAGGCCGACGTCGCTGTGGACCTGAAAGGCCTCGGCCTTGCCGGCGCCGGCTGGGAGCCGGCCCATATACCAGCCCCAATAGAGCTGGAAGGCGATCAGCGCCGCCATCACCCAGTGGAAGACGATGCCGACCGGCGAATAGCGCCGTTCGGCGGTGTGCCGCTCCGCCCAGGCGCGGATCTGGCGGATCATCGCGCCGGCGCGGCCGTCGATGCGGGCCCGAAGGCGAGCCAGCGGCTGGCGAACAGCAAGGCCGCGGCGAGATAGAGGCCGGCCGCCGGCGCCCACATGATCAGGCCGGCGAGCTGCTGATCGTCGAGCGGGCCGAGCCCCCAGGCCGAGGTGGTGAGCAGATGCGGCGCGTAGAGCGGCGCCCGGGCGAAGGTGATCAGCGCGCCGAGCAGGCCCATCTGCACGCTCGTCGCGAGCAGGGCGGCGACCGCGGCCGGCATCGGCGCCCGCCGCACCGCCGCCCAGAAGCCGCAGGCCGAGGCGAGCAGAGTCGCCTGCATCGTCCAGAAGCCGAAATCGGAGGCGACCGCCCAGGCATAGGGTCCGGGCGCGTGCCAGAGCCAGAGCAAAGCCGCCTGCGCCGCCGTCCAGGGGAGCAGGCCGATGCGGGGCCGGCCGGCGGGCGCGGGCAAGGCGGCGACCAGCAGCGGCGCGGCCAGGCCGACGAGCAGGACATGGTGGGCGACCCGGGCCGAGAACAATGCGGCGCCGAGCGCGCAGAACGGCGAGACGTAGAGGATCAGGAGAAGGCCCCAGGCGAGCGCGAAGCGGGGGCGGCGGAAGCGGAACGCCTCGGAGCGGCGCCAATGGGCCAGGGCCGCCACGGCGAGCAGCGCCAGCACGACCGGGTCGAGCGTCCAGCGCGACATGAGATCGGCCGGGACGGCGCCCGGTCCGCAATAAGCGAGCCACTGAAGCGGCGAATTCATCTGGCCGGACGCGTCGCCGGCGTCACCCGCCAGATCGTCTGGGCGGCGTCGTCGGCGACGATCAGGGCGCCGCGCGGATCGACGGTGACGCCGACCGGCCGGCCGCGGGCGCGGCCGTCCGGGCCGAGGAAGCCGGCGACGAAATCGACCGGCGGTCCGGCGGGGCGGCCGCCGCGGAACGGGATGAAGACGACCTTGTAGCCGACCGGATTACGGCGGTTCCAGCTGCCATGCTCGCCGACGAACACGCCCTCGCCGAACTGCCCGCCCATGGCCGGGGTCGAGAAAGCGAGCCCCAAAGGCGCGACGTGCGAGCCGAGGCTGTAGTCCGGCCGGATCGTCGCGGCGACCTTGGCCGGATCCTGCGGCTGGGCGCGCGGATCGGGATTCGGCCCCCAATAGGCATAGGGCCAGCCGTAGAAGCCGCCCTGGCGCACCGAAGTGATGTAATCGGGCACCAGGTTCGGCCCGAGCTCGTCGCGTTCGTTGACGCCGGCCCAGAGCTGGCCGGTGCCGGGCTGGACCGCGAGCGCGCTGGGATTGCGCAGGCCGGTGGCGAAGGGGCGGTGCGCGCCGGTCTCGGCGTCGATCTGCCAGACCATCGCCCGGTCGACCTCGGCGGTCATGCCGCGCTCGGTGATGTTGCTGTTGGAGCCGATGCCGACGAACAGGGTGCGGCCATCCGCGCTCGCCGCCATCGCCTTGGTCCAATGATGGTTGATGGCGGACGGAAGCGCAGCGATCAGGCGCGGCGGACCGCTCGCCCGGACCTGGCCGGGCCGATAGTCGAAGCGCACCAGGCTGTCCTGATTGGCGACGAACAGGCCGTCGCCGATCAAGGCAAGGCCATAAGGCGCGTTGAGATTCTCGGCGAAGACGGCGCGGCCTTCATAGGTCCCGTCGCCATCGGCGTCGCGCAGGATGGTGAGCCGATCGCCGCCGGTGACGCCGGTCTTGCCGCGGCGGCGGATCAGGCGGGAGACGAAGTCCTTGGGCCGCAGCGGCGGCGCGCTCGCCCCCTGCCCTTCCGCGACCAATATATCGCCATTGGGGAGGACCAGGGTCTGGCGGGGAATGCGCAGATCGGTGGCGATCGCGCGGATCCCATAGCCCTGCGGGACGGTCGGCAACTCCGAGCCCCAGCCGACCGGCTGGGCGATGCGCATGCTCGGCAGCAGGGCGCTCTCCCGGTCCGGGAGGTTCGGGTTCGGACCATATTGGGCCGGGTCGGGCTCGCTGCCGCAGGAAGCCAGCAGCAGCATGGCGATCATGCCGGCGACGGGACGACGCGCGATCACCGCACGCCCCTCGCCCAGGCGCCGGAATAGCCGACGAAGGCGGCGGCGACGGCGAGCAAGGCGACGACCGCGGACAGATAGAGGCCGGCCGGCATCGCGCCATAAGCGTCGCGGCCGTGGACGAAAGCGTTGACCAGGCCGAGCCCCCACATCAGGAGCAGCAGTACCGCATAGAGGCCGGCCCCGGGCCGGCGGCGGATCAGGCCGACCAGCGCCCAAATGAGGACCAGGGCGCCAACGAGCAAGCCGCCGGCATTGAGCCAAGCGGCGAAGTTGACCCACTGGATCTGATAGCTGGACGAATAAGCGAGATCTGCGATCCAGGCGGCGGTGAACAAGGCGAGCGGAAAGGCGAGCAGCATCGCGTGGAGCGGATGCAGTGCGGCGCCTTCCCGCGTTCCGCTTGCGACGGCCATGCTGTCTCCCTCGAGATGCTGCGGCGGCGAGTACCGTGCACCCCTAACGCGCCGCGTCCGGGTTCGTTTCGGTCAGGAGCAGCAGCTCATTGCGAGCGGCCGCGGGCATCGACCGGCCAGATGTCGACCAGCATGTCACCGCGCACGATGTGATAATGATCGTAGAGGTTCACGGTCGGATCGCAGTGCGGGACGGCGCAGGTGAGGATCGTGCCGACGCCGAGCGTCTCGCCGGGCGGCAGCTCGAGCCGGCCATGCTCGTCGCTGCGCGCGAAATAGAGGGTGCCTTCGGGCGCGCCGGCGACGATGCGCGGCGGGCCGGCGTCGGCGGCGAAGGCCTTGAGGCCGCCGTCGGCGGTTGCGATGCCCGCATGATTGGCGCTGATCACGGTCGCCTGGACGAAGAGCGAGGTGGGGAACGGAGCGGCTTCGCCGTCCTTCTCCCAGACGTCGTTATACTGGCCGTCCATGAAGAGGTAGGAGCCGGCCTGGAGATCGGTGAGCGCGCGGGCGCCGGGATCGAGATCGAAGGTGCCGGTGCCACCGCCGGTGACGATCGGACAGGCCAGGCCTTCGGCCTCGAGCGCATCGCGCAGGTCGGCGAGCCGCTGCATCGCGGCGCGCGTGTCGGCCTCGCGGGCGCGGCGGTCCTCGACATGCTGGAGGTGGCCGGCATAGCCCTGGATGCCGGCGAAGGTCAGGCCCTGCGTCGCGGCGATCGACCGGGCGAGCTTGAGCGCGCCGTCGCCGGGCGCAACGCCGGTGCGGTGCTGGCCGACGTCGAGATCGACGATGATGGCGAGCGGCTTGCCCGACGCCGCGGCCGCGTGGCCAAGCATGTCGAGATGGGCGGCGCTGTCGGTAACGACCATCAGGTCCGGGCAGAGCCGGTTGAGCGCGGCGAGGCGGCGGCCGCCTTCCTGGGTCACCACCGGCGAGGTGATCAGGATCGCGCCGATGCCGCCGGCCGCGAGCACCTCGGCCTCGCCCAATTTTGCGCAGCAGATGCCGACCGCGCCGGCGGCGAGCTGGCGCCGGGCGATCTCGACCGACTTGTGGGACTTGGCGTGGGGGCGGAGGCCGACGGCATTGTCCGCGCAGAAGCGGGCCATGGCCGCGATATTCGCGTCGAGCGTGTCGAGATCGATGACCAGCGCCGGCGTGTTGAGCTGCCAGCGGCCGCCGGGGATGCCGATCAGGTGGGCATTGACACCGAGGTCGGACGTGGCGGCGGGCTGGTGCATCGGCGCGGGTTCCTGAAGCAGCATTGTGGTGCTTCCCTTAGTCGGCAGCGGCTCGATGCGACAACCATTCCAATCCGATGCGCCGCGGGGCGGCCTGACTCACTGAATTGTCGGCAGCGCCTCGCGGCAATCGCGCGCGCACTCACGGCACATTTCGGCGCATAGCCGGCAATGGTCGTGATCGTGGCGGGCGCATTCCTCCGCGCATAGGTCGCAGGCCCGGATGCAGGTCTCCACCTGCGCGCGCAGCATGTCGAGATTGCGGCCCGACCGGCGCACCGCGACATGGGCCGTGGCGGCACAGATGTCGGCGCAATCGAGACAAGTGCGGATGCACTGGGTCATGTCGATCTCTTCCGCGACGCAGGCATCGGCGCAGGAGCTGCAGAAGAGCGAGCAGAGCATGGCGTGCCGTGCAGCCAAAGCGAGCGCGGGATTGACGGAATCGCCGACGTCGGGGTGCATCGAGATCATCTTTTCGAGGGACATGGTGGAG
>JAYRLF010000567.1:0-1879 GCA_041905385.1 Allosphingosinicella sp. | reverse complement strand
GGTTCAGGGGACGCCCGGCGAAGGGCGGCTCGTGCTGCGCGGCATCAACACAGGCGGGGTCGCCTCGACGGTCGCCGTCTATGTCGACGAAACGCCCTTCGGCTCCAGCACCGCGCTCGCCAATGGCGCCATTCTCGCGGGAGATTTCGACGCGTTCGACGTCGCCCGGATCGAGGTCCTGCGCGGCCCGCAAGGCACGCTTTACGGCGCCAGCTCGCTCGGCGGACTGCTGAAATTCGTGACCAACGCGCCATCGACCAGCGAATTCGAAGGGCGCGTCCTCGCCGGCGTCGAATTCACCGACGGCGGCGACACCAGCTATCGCGGCGCGGGGATGATCAACGTTCCGCTCGGCGACACGCTCGCCTTCCGCGCCTCCGGCTTCTACCGCCGCCAGGGCGGCTATATCGATTCCATCGGCACCGCCGGCTCCGCCGTCCGCTCCGACACCAACGATTATCAGAGCTATGGCGGCCGCGCCTCCTTGTTGTGGCGGCCGGACCCGGACCTTTCGGTCCGCCTGACCGCCTTGCTCCAGAATCTCTACGTCGATGCGCCGAGCATCGTCGAATCCGATCCGGCGACGCTGCGGCCGCTTTATGACGGACTGACTCACGCCGAATATGTGCCGACCTTCAGCAACGTGAGGTACCGATTGTACAATGCCACGATCGATTATGATTTCGGCCGCGCGACCCTGACCTCGGCGACCAGCTATGGCGAGCAGCTCCAGGATTTCCGCGCCGATTACACGGCCAATCTCAGCGCCGCGCTCGGCGGCCCCTATGTCTATTTCGACCAGCAGACTCCGAACCGGAAATGGACGCAGGAGCTCCGCCTCGCCTCGGACGGCGGCGACGTGGTGGAATGGCTGGGCGGCGGCTATTATACAAGCGAGAGGGCCAGGATCGCCCAGCGCCTGGCGCTTGTCGTCCCCGGCACGCCGGGCACACTGACGCCGATCGATTTGCCGGCCGAGCTGGCGGTCTTCCGCCTCGATTCGCGCTATGAGGAGATTGCCGGCTTCGCCAATGCGACGCTCCATCTCGCCCGCTGGCTCGATCTCGATATTGGCGGCCGCTACAGCCACAACAGCCAGAATGCCGACCAGGTCACGGACGGCGCCCTGCTCGGCTCGAGCGTGATCAACGACGTCCGCTCGTCGGACGACGTCTTCACCTATTCGGTCGCCCCCAGGATCATCTTCAGCGAGCGTGCCTCCCTCTATGCGCGGGTTGCCAGGGGCTACCGGCCTGGCGGCCCGAACGTCATCCCGATCGCGG
Organism: Allosphingosinicella sp.; assembly: GCA_041905385.1. Lineage (GTDB taxonomy): Bacteria > Pseudomonadota > Alphaproteobacteria > Sphingomonadales > Sphingomonadaceae > Allosphingosinicella. Next base: position 596 of record JAYRLF010000567.1, on the reverse strand, counting down.
CGCCCCCCGGGACGCCGCTCACGTTCGAGCCCGACACGGTGACCAGCTACGAGATCGGCTTCAAGGGCGACACGGCCGACCGCCGCGCCTCGCTCGAGCTGTCGCTCTACCATATCGATTGGCGCAACATTCAGCTCGCCGCGGTCGTCAACGGCTTCGGGGTCAACGTGAATGGTGGTGGCGCCGAGGTCGACGGACTCGAGCTGGCGGCGACCTTCCGGCCGGTCCAGGGGCTGGCGGCCTCGATCAACGCGGCGATCAACGATGCGCGGCTGACCAGCGACACCGATCCATTGGTCGTCGGCGCGGTGCGCGGCGATCGGCTGCCCTTCACGCCCCGCTACGCGTTCAGCGCCAATGTCGACTATGAATGGAGGCTCGGCGGCGACGCGCGCGCGTCGATCGGCGCGTCGCTCCGCACCCTGTCGCGTCAGTCCGGCGGCTTCGATCCGGCCTATCTGGCGACCTTCGGGCGTTTTCCCCGGATCCCCGCTTATGAAGTGATCGACTTTCGCGCCGGTCTCTCATTCGGCCGCTATGCGATCAATGCCTATGTCAACAATCTCAGCAACAGCCGCGGCATCACCACGACCCAG
>JAYRLF010000566.1:0-1890 GCA_041905385.1 Allosphingosinicella sp. | reverse complement strand
ACCGGGGGCGATCCGCAAGGTGATATTGTCCCTGAGGACGATCGTCCCGCTGAGAAAGGTGCCGCCGGCGAGCAGGACGATGCCGCCGCCCGCGGCGGCGCAATCGTCGACGGCGCGCTGGATGGCCGCGGTCGCCAGGGTGCTGCCGTCGGCGCGCGCGCCGTAGCGAACGGCTTCGCAGGTGCCGGACACGGGCGTCGCCTGGGTGGCGGTGGCTGCGCCGCCCAGCGCCAGCGCAGCCGCGACCAGGCGCGGCCAGCGCATCAGCCTCGTCCGCTGCCGCTCGACCAGGCGAGCCAGATCGCCGCGGTCCAGGAGAAGTCGTCGCCGCCGCTGCCGGTGCTGTCGACCGGGCTGAACGCCTCGTAAAAGCCGTTGCGCTCGATCAGGCGCAGCGTGTCGCCGCGGACGCGCTCCGCCAGCAGCTTGTGGCCGGCTTCGGCGAGGCCCGTCCCGATCATGTAGTTGACCACCGCCCAGACCGGCCCGCGCCAATAACGGATCATCTGGAATCCGGGGTCGGCCGGATCGAGGCTCGGCATCAGATAGGGCACGGCCGCGCCGATCCGCTCGATGTGGGCGATGGTCGCGCTGTCGCGGGCCTCGTCCTGCAGCCCGGCATAGAAACTGAGGAAGGAGGCGCTGGTGATGAAGCCGGACGATCGGCCGCTGATCAGGTCGCGCGAGCACCAGGCCTGCTCGCTCTCGTTCCAGAGCCAGTCGATGCCCGCCTCGGCGCGCGCGATCATCGCGCCGATCTCTCCGGCTTCCTCGGACCGCCCGAGTTCCTCGGCGAGCGCGCGCAGGTCGCGATTGGCGCGCAGCAGGATCATCGACATGCCGACGTCGGCGACCCGGAAGGGGCTTTCGCGGCCGATCCGTTCATGGTCCCAGCCTAGCGCCCGGCCGAACTGGACCAGCGCCAGATAGCGGTCATATTCGAGCTTGGTCGGACGCATCTTGGCGTCGAGGTGGCTGGTGTCGCGGCGGACATAGTCGCCGACATTGGAGACGTCGATCGGCTCGCCGGGCGCATCCCATTCGGGCGCATTGTCGCGCCCCGTCTCCCAGGGATGGACGGCGACGACCACCCCGCGCCGGTCGGGATCGCGATTGTCGCGGAACCAGCGATGCCAGGCGAGCAGCTTCGGGAACAGGGCCTCGAGCCGCGGCCGATACGCCTCGGCTTCGCCGGCCGCGACCGCGCTGTCCCACAGGCGGCGCAGCGCGGTTGCGGCGACCGGCGGCTGGGTGATGCCGGAGGTGACCGGGTCATGGCCGGTCGCCCAGACGCCGGGCCCCGGGAAATAGCCTTCATCCTCCTGCCAGAAGATGATGTGCGGCACGAAGCCGTCGTCCCACTGGCCGCGGAACAGGGTCTCGAGCTCGGTCCAGGCGCGGTCCCGATCGAATCTGTCGAAGCCGATCGCGACGAAGGCGGAATCCCAGTTCCACTGGAAGGGATAAACCCGGCCGTTGGGCACGGTGTAGCCGCCGCGGTCGTTGGCCTGGAGGATGTCGCGGGCGGCGGTGTCGAGAGAATCGTTCATGGCACTCACAAAGGCGGGGCGGAGGGCAGGGGAACCCTCCGCCCCAGTCTGGCGGGGTCAGAAACTGAATGTCGCCCGCACCGTGACGCGCCGCGGCAGGACCGGACGGCCGACGAAGAAGGCGCCGCCGGTGGTCTGGTTGGAATCCTGGCGCGGGGAGCCTTCGGTGGTCGCGTCGGTGTTGAAGACGTTGAACACGTTGACGCCGAGACGGATGCTGTTGTCGCCGAGCGGCAGCGTGTAGCCCGCATCGAAATTCACGACGTGGAAGCCTTCGAGCACGATCGCATTGTTGGCGGCGGTGAAATTGTCGCCGGTATAGTTGCTGAAGACCGACGCG
>JAYRLF010000565.1:0-1891 GCA_041905385.1 Allosphingosinicella sp. | reverse complement strand
TCGAATCGCTCGGCGCGACGCTCGAAAATGCGCGGCGGCTGCACGCGGCGGGCGTGACGATCGCCTTCCAGGGCAATGGCAATACGCGCGAGCGCGAGCTCAGATACAATGCCGGCAATGCGGTGGCGACCGGCCTGCCCTGGGAGGCGGGGCTGGCCGCGATCACGATCAATCCGGCCCGGATCTTCGGCCTGTCCGGCGCGGTCGGATCGATCGAGCCCGGCAAGGAGGCCGATCTGGTGATCTGGGACGGCGACCCGCTCGACACGCTCGGCCGGCCGACCGCCATCTTCATCCGCGGGCAGGCGCAGCCGATGCGCTCGCGCCAGACCGAGCTACGCGACCGCTACATAAGGGCCCGGACTCATGACCGGCAATGGCCGTGACGGAGTGGATTTTTGGATGCAGGGCGAGGCGGGAGCGATGCTTTTGCAACTTGACCGACGAGCGACGCGGCCCTGCGCCAAAAGCCGCCCGCCCCTTCGGGGTTGCCCGGAGCCGGCCGCTGGACGGCGTCGCTTGCTTGCGCGTAGCGAAAGCTACGCGTCTGCGCCGCGCTCCTTGCCAGCGGCCGGCTCCGGGCAATCACGACCATTGCCGGTCATGAGTCCGGACCCAAAATTTTCGGGAGAAAGGCCATGAACATCAACAAGCTGCTCGTCCTTTATTCAGGCGTCCTGACCATTGCCGCCGCCGCGTCGATGACGAGCGGCGCGATCGCCGGCCAGGGAACGCCGGTCCAGGCCACCAAATTCGGCGAGATCGACGTCGAGCGGATCAACATCCGCGAGCCGGACGGGACGCTTCGGATGGTCATCTCCAATACCGCGCGGACGCCGGGCATCTACGTTCGCGGGGTCGAGCGCCCGCATCCGAGCGGACGCCGCAGCGCGGGTATGCTCTTCTTCAACGACGAGGGCACCGAAAATGGCGGCCTCTCCTTCGGAGGCCGGCGCGGCCCGAACGGCCAGGTATCCGGCGGCGGCCATATCAGCTTCGATCAATATGAGCAGGATCAGGTGATCCAGCTGACCCAGAACGAGCAGAATGGTCGGCGCTGGGCGGCAATGGTGGTGCGGGACGTTCCGGACGCCCCGCTCGATTTCGATCTCGCCCAGCGTATCACCGCGATGCCTGAGGGCCCCGAGCGGACCGCGGCATTGCAGCGCGTCCAGGCGGAGGGAACGTTCGGCCGACAGCGGCTCTATGTCGGCAAGACTCGCGACCGCGAGTCGGCCGTGGTGCTGAGCGACGCGATGGGCCGCCCACGCATCCGGATGCGGGTGACTCCAGATGGAGCCTCGGCGATCGACTTCCTCAACGAGTCGGGCGCAGTCATCCGATCGCTGACGCCGCAGGGCTGATGCGGCTCGCAGCGGTTCTTGTCCTGGTGGCCGCTCTGGCCGGCTGCGCAGCCACGGAGCGGCCGGCCGCCGCTCCGGCCGCGCCGCCGCCGCTGCGGGCCGGGCTCGATCCGATCGACGACGCCAATCCGTTCCCGAGCAGCTATCGCCCGGGCCAGAGCGAGCGGGTCGCAATCACGGGCGCGACCCTGCTCACCGGCACCGGCGCCGAGATATCCGACGGCACGATCCTGATCGCCGACGGTCGTATCGTCGGCGTCGGTGCCGGCCTGGCCGTGCCCGAAGGCTATGCCCGGATTGACGGGCGCGGCCGCTGGGTGACGCCCGGCATCATCGACGCCCATTCCCATCTCGGCGTCTGGGGCCAGCCCGACAGCGTCGACGCCCGCAACGACGTCAACGAGCTCACCGATCCCAATACCGCGCAGGTCTGGGCGGAGCATTCGATCTGGCCGCAGGATCCCGGCTTCGACCGCGCCCGTGTCGCCGGCGTGACGACCTTGATGATCCTGCCGGGATCGGGAAAC
>JAYRLF010000127.1:0-10003 GCA_041905385.1 Allosphingosinicella sp. | reverse complement strand
AGTGGGGGTGTGGCGGGCTCAGCCGGGGGTCAACGCCAGCGCGCTGGCGCGGAAGGCGCTGGTCGTGCCGGCGCCGACCACGGCCGCGACGAACAGGGCGAGCAGCAGGGTCGGGAAGGCCAGAGTGAGATCGATGGCGGCGGCGATCAGTCGGCCGACGGTCCGGCCGGCGACGCTCGGAATCCCGCCGATCAGAATGCCGAGGGCAGCGCCGGCCAGGGTCGCGGCGACGCTGAGCCGGAGCGATGGGCCGGCGGCGACGAGCACGCGCAGCAGCACGTCGCGGCCGAGCTCGTCGGTGCCGAGCCAGTGGCGCATGCCGGGCGGCTGCAGCGCGTCGACCGGCCGGATCGCCGCGGCGGCAGGGCCGAAGACGATCGGCGCGATGAGCGCCAGCGCCAGAAGGATGGCCGCGCTCGCGGCGGCCGCGACCAGCAGCGGTGTCGCGACGCGGCTTTTCAGAATGGCGACGCGGCCGGCCACGTCAGGCGTCCGCGATGGTCGAGCGCGGATCGACCGCGGCGATGAGCAGGTCGACGACGAGATTCACGAGCAGGATGATCAGGCCGAAGAGCAGGATCAGCGCCTGGGTCAGCGGATAATCCTTCTGCAGGATGGCGAGCACCAGCGCCGAGCCGAGGCCCGGCCAGGCGAAGATATTCTCGACCAGCACCGTGCCGGCGATCAGGCTGCGCAGCAGCAGCCCGCCGATCGCGAAGGCGGCGGTGAGGCAATTGGGCAGGAGATGGCCGAGATAGAGGCGCCGCCAGCCGAGCCTTTTCGCCCGGGCGGTCCGCATATGATCCTGGGCCAGCACCTTCAGCGCCTCGATGCGGATGATCCGCGCCAGCGCGGCGGTCGGGCCGATCGCCAGCGCGGCGACCGGCAGGATCCAGGACGAAGGGCCGGATATGCCCGCGACCGGGAGCCAGTTCAGCATGACCGCGAACAAGGAGGTGAGGATCACCGCGGTCACGAACTCGGGCATGGCGGTCAGGAGTCCGCTCGCAACGTCGAAGGCGGTGTCGGCGCGGCGATGGCCGTTCCAGCTCGCGACCGCCATCGCCAAGCCGATTGCGACGCCGGCCAGGAAGACGAACAGCATGGCGAGCCCGGCGAGCAGCAGGCTGTTCGCGAGCCGCTGGCCGATGATCTCGCCGGCCGGTAGCTGCGACATGAAGGAGGTGCCGAGGTCGAGCCGGGCCAGGCCGGCGAGATAGTCGCCATATTGGTCGAGCAGCGGCCGATCGAGGCCAAGCGCCTGGCGCCGCGCCTCGACCAGCTCGGGCGGCGCGGTCAGGCCCAGTGAGGCGCGGACCGGGTCGCCCGGGATCAGATGGACCAGCAGGAAGGCCAAGGTGACCAGGATCCAGGCCGAGACGGCGAGCCGAACCAACTTTCGCGCGACGAAGGCGAGCCGGGAGCGGGCCGGCCGGGACGCGCCGGCTTGCGGAAGCGGCAGGCTCGCCATCAGCCGATCATCCGGATCGATGCGGCGATCAGGGTCAGGCCGTTGCTCGCGAAGCGGGCGTCGCGCGACAGCATCGCATGGTCGCTGTCGAACACCGGCAGCACCGCCGCGCGCGCGAGATAGAGCCGCTCGATCGCGTCCCATTGTGGGCAGGAGGCGGCGCCGGCCACCCTGTTCGCCTCGGCGGCGAGGCGGTCGACCTCGGGCAACCGGACGTGCGGAAAGTTCAGCCCCTCGGGCGGGACCGGGCCGGACACGAAGCGCAGGAAGCGGCCCGGCAGCGAGACCACGATCGGCACCCAGCTGATGTCATAGTCGCCGGTGCCGAACAGCACCTCGCCGGAACCGGCCCCGTTGACGCTGCGGCTGCGCACCTCGACGCCGATCTCACGCCACTGGCTGACCGCATATTCGGCGGCATAGGCGCTGGCGGTCGCATCGTTGAGATCGAAGTCCCAGATCAAGGAGAGCGAGAGCCGGCGGCCGCCGCGGCTGCGGATCCCGTCGGCGCCGCGGATCCAGCCGGCGCGATCGAGCAGCCGGTTCGCGGCGGCGGGATCGAAGCGCGTCGGCACCGCCGACACGGTCTCGGCCGGACAGACCATCGGATCGGCGCCGGCCAGCCGGCGCGGCGCCATGCCGAGCCCGGCCGAAGCGATGCGGGCGAGGAGCGGGGTGTCGATCGCGGCGATCAGCGCCCGGCGGACGGACTCGTCGCCGGTGATCCTGCCCGGCGCCTGGTTGAACCACATCTGGATCGCCGGCCCGCGGCCGCCATAGGGATGGAATCCGGCCGCCTCGACTCGCCGGCGGTCGGGGCCACCGACACTCGCGGCGCTAAGCTCGCCGGCGAGCAGCAGATTGGCGGCGGTGGTCTGGTTGGGGATGATCCGGATCACCACCTGCTTCGGCACGCCGGGCGTGTCGGAGCGCGTGCCCCAGGGGCTCCAGAGATGATGGTCGCGGCGCGCCAAGGTGTAGACGCTGTTGGAGACGGACGAGGTCAGCCGAAACAGGCCGGTCCCTTCGGTGCCGCGCCGAAGCCGGGCGCGATCATCGAGGCCGCGGCGGCAGACGATGGGGATCGCGCCGGTCATCTCGAGCAGGAAGCTGTGCGGCGTCGGCGTGGTCAGGGTCAGCCGATTGGCGCCTTCATCGACGGCGACAATTGTGCCGAGCGGGACGCTGCCGCCGCCGAGATGGGTCGAGCGGTTGGCGGGATCGAGCACGTAGCGGTAATTGTCGGCGACATCGGCGAGAGTCAGCGGCGTGCCGTCGGCGCAGGTGATGCCGCGGCGCAGGGTGAAGCTGATCCGATCGGGTGTCTGTTCCCAGCGCTCGGCGAGATTGGGCCGGACGCTGCCGTCCGGGCCGCGTGCGACCAGCCCTTCATAGGCGAAGGCGAGCACGAAGGCCGGTGCGTAGGTCGCCGCATGATGCGGGTCGAGATTGCCGGGATCGCCGGACAAGGCGACGGTGAAGGTGCCGTCGACGAGCGCCCGACCGCCGTCGCGCGGCGGCCCGGCCGGCGAGCATGAGGCGGTGAGCAGCGCGCCGACCAGCAACGACAGGGATGCCGCCGCACGCGCCACGGCTCAGCGGACCGCGAGCCGATCGAGGGTGAAGGCGAGATAGGTCCGGGTCGCGGCGACCATCTCGTCGATATCGACCCATTCGTCGAGGCTGTGCGCCTGATCGAGCGAGCCGGGACCGAAGATCACCACCGGCGCGCCGAAATAGGCCGCATCGGAGCTGGCCGGGAATCCGGTGATGGTGAGATCGGCGATGCCCGCCTCGGCCGCGGCGGCCTGGAAGGCGGCGACGATCGCTCGATCCTCATTCTCGTAAGGCGCTACTGCCCACCAATCGTCGGAAACCTGCCAGTCCCTGGCGCCGCCGGCGGCATCGAGATCGCGCAGCAACAGGTCGCGGGCGCCGGCGGGCGTCTCCCCCGGCAAGAGCCGCCGGCTGAAGCCGACCCGGCAGCAGGACGGGACGATGTTCGGCTTCAATCCGCCCTCGATCGTGCCGACGTTGAGCACGCCAGGGCCGAGCAGCGGATGCCGGTCCGCCTGCAGCGCCTCGGCGTGGCGGGTGAAGGCGCCGAGCAGCTCGCCGGTGCGCAGGATCGCGTTGCGGCCGGCATTGGGGACGCTGCCGTGGGTGGCCTGGCCCTCGACCGTCAGCGTGTAGGCGGCGAGGCCCTTGGCGGCGGTGCAAATGGTGAGCTCGGTCGGCTCGCCGATCACGACCAGGTCGATCGGCGGCAACGCATCGTGCAGCGCCTTGGCGCCGGTCTGGCAATATTCCTCGTCGCCGACCCCGCCGATCAGCAGGTCGCCAGCAAGGACGACATCGGCTTCGGCCAGGATCTCGGCCAGCTCGACATAGCAGGCGATCGCCGCCTTCATGTCGCAGGCGCCCCGGCCGTAAACGCGGCGGCCCTCGACCCGCGCATCGAACGGCCGGTCATAACCGTCGACCTGGACCGTATCGAGATGACCGGCGAACATGATCGCATGGCGATCGGAAGGACCGCGGCGCGGCGCCCGGCACAAGGCATTGGCCCGGCCCGGCGCATATTCGACGACCTCGCAGGTCCAGCCGAGCCGGTCGAGCCGGGATGCGAGATAATGCGCGGCCGCGACCTCGCCATGAATCTCGCCGGAGGCGTCTCCGCCGAACGGATTGACCGACGGGATGGCGATCAGCTCGGCCAGGGTGCGGACGAGGCGATCCTCGTCGATCCGCTCGGCCAGACTCTGGGAAGGGGTTTGCGTCGCCATCATCAACCGCCCATCGTCAGGCCGCCGCTGACGCTCAGCGCCTGACCGGTCACATGGCCCGGCTCCTCGGCGAAATAGAGAACCGAGGCCGCGATATCCTCGGGCCGCGCGAGCTTGCGCAGCGGCGTCGCCCGCACGATCGCGTCCATGATCCGGTCGACCGCCGGATCCTCGCGCAATTCGGTGAGCAACGGCGTGTCGGTCGGCCCGGGGCAGACGCAATTGGCGAGCACGCCGTAGCGGGCGGCCTCGCGCGCGATCGACTTGGTGAAGGCGATGGTGCCGCCCTTGCAGGCGGAATAGGCCGCCTCGCCCGACGAGCCCGCCTTGCCGGCGTCGCTCGCGATGTTGACGAAGCGCCCGCCGCCATGATCGCGCATCAGCCGCAGGGCGGCGTGGGTGACGTTGAACAGGCCGATCAGGTTGATGCGGACCAGTACGTCCCACACCGCCGGATCATTGTCGATGAACGGGCCGCCTTTGTCCCATCCGGCATTGTTGACGACGATGTCGAGCGCGCCGTGGCGGTCGACGACGCCGTTCAGTGCCGCGGCGACCGCGTCATAGTCCGAAATGTCGGCGCGGACATAGGTCACGTCGTCGCGCGGCTGTGCAGGCGCGTCGCGGTCGATCACCGTCACATGGGCGCCGCGCTGCGCGAACAAGGCAGTGATCGCGGCGCCGATTCCCTTGACGCCGCCGGTGACGACGGCGGCGCGGCCGGCCACGGACTGGCTCGCCATCAGCCCGCCCTCGCCGCAGGCGCCGCGGCTTCGAAGTCGACGCTGTCGGCGGTGACGCCTTCGCCGGCGAGGATGTGCTTCGCCACCTTCTCGGTCGGCGTGCGGGGCAAGGCGTCGGCGATGCGGACGTAGCGCGGGATCATGTGCGGGGCGAGATGGACAGCGACCCATTCGCGCAGCGCGCGCGCGTCCAATGTGGCGCCGCCGCGGGCGACGACTGCGACCATCAGATCCTCCTCGGTCAGCTCGCTCGGCACGCCATAAGCGGCAGCGTCGGCGATGTCGGGATGGGCGAGCAGGCATTGCTCGACGTCGAAGGCCGAGATGTTCTCGCCGCGGCGGCGGATGATGTCCTTGAGCCGGCCGACGAAATAGAAATAGCCGTCGGCGTCGCGCCGGGCGAGGTCGCCGGTGCGGAACCAGTCGCCGCGAAAGGCCGCCGCGGTCGCCTCCGGATCACCTTCATAGCCGGTGGTGATCAGGAAGCGGTCGGAGCTGCGGATCACGATCTCGCCGACCTCGCCGTCGGGCAGCTCGCGGCCGTCGCCGTCGTGGATGCGGACGTCGAACGGCGCGACGGCGCGACCGCAGCTGCCCTCGCGGCGCGGCTCGCCGGGGCGATTGACCAGGACGATGCCGGCATCGCTGAGGCCGTAGACCTCGACCAGCTCGAGCCCGAAGCGGCGCTCGAACGCGGCGGCGAAAGGCGGCAGCGGCACGCCCCAGCCGAGCCGCAGCCGATGGTCGCGCTCGCCCGGCGCCGCCGGCTTGCGGAACAGCATGGTCAGGGTTGCGCCCATATAGTCGAACACGGTCGCCTGGTGGCGGCGGCAATCCTCCCAGAAGCGCGACGCCGAGAAGCGCGGCTGGAGCGCCGCGGTGGCGCCGACATGGATCGCGGCGGCGACGGTGAAGATGGCGCCGTCGACGTGGAACAAGGGGAAGGGGGCGAACAAGGTGTCGTCCGCGGTGAGGCCGAGCTCCCGGCAGAAGATCTCCGGCTGGCCGAGCACGTAGCGGTGCGGGATGCGGCAGGCCTTGCTCGGCCCGGTGCTGCCCGAGGTGAACAGCAATTGGGCGGTGTCGGACGGCGCGTTGACCGCGATCGGCGGCGGCGGTGCGGGGACGGCGAGCGCGTCGAAGCCGGAAATGCCGACGCCTTCGATGGCGAGCGCGGCATCGAAGGGGCCGCGAATGACGAGGTGGCGCAGCGCCGGCGCCTGCGGGATCAGGTCCCGGACATGGTCGAGATAGCAGGAGTCGAGGATCAGGACGGGCGCCCCGGTCAGGGTGAGGGCGCGCAGCAGCGCCGGTCCGCGAAAGCCGGTGTTGATCGGCGCCTCGACGGCGCCGAGCCAGTTGATGCCGAGCCAGGCGGCGACATGGTCGGCGCTGGTGTCGAGCAGCAGGCAGACGGTGTCGCCGCGCGAGATTCCGAGCCCGGCAAGCCCCGCGGCGACACGACCTCCGGCCTCGAGCAGGGCGGAATAGGTGAGCACCTCATCTTCGCAGCGCAGCACGATCTTGTCCGGCGTCGCCGCCGCACGCAGCCGGAGCAACGAGGGGAGATTGGTCGGCGTCTCGACAGTCATGACGCCCGCCATTTCGGCGCGCGGCCGGCGAAATAGGCGTCGACGCCCTCGGCGCAGCCGGGCGTCGCGCGCAGCTCGAGACAGGCCTGCTCCTCGATCCGAAGCGCTTCGTCGAGCGCCGCGCGCAGCGGCGCCCCGAGCATGCGGCGGGCGGCGGCGGTCGCTTCGGGCGCGCCGGCCGACATCGCGTCGGCCAGATCGAGCGCGCGCTCGAGCAGGGCATCGGCCGGCACGATCTCGTCGACCAGGCCCGATTCGAGGCACCAGGCGGCGCTCTTGCGGCGTCCGGTCAGGATCATGTCGCGGGCGCGGGACTGGCCGATCAGCAAGGGCAGCAGCAGGGAGGCGCCGTTGGTGGCGCCGAGGCCGAGCCTGGTCTCGGGCGTTGCGCAGGCGAAGTCCGCCGTCGCCAGGCGGGCATCGCAGGCGAGCACCAGCTCGAGGCCGGCGCCGAAGGCGGGGCCGTTCATGGCGGCGATGACCGGCCTGGCCGAATCGACGATCAGCCCGGTCAGCGCCTGGAGCCCGGCAATCACTTCGGCGAACTGGGCGAAGGGTTCGCTGCGCAGCGCCTTGAGGTCGTCGCCGCTGCAGAAGGAGGGCCCGGCGCCGGTGAGGACGACCGCCCGGACCGCTTCGTCGGCCGAGACCTCGCGCAGGGCGCTGCACAGGCTCGCCAGCGCTGCGCGGTCGAGCGCATTGTGGACGTGGGGGCGATTGAGCGTCAGCAAGACGATGCCGTCGCGCGGCGTCGAGACGAGCACCGCCGAGTCGGCCAGTACCGTTTTTCCCAGGGCTTCCGGCGTCATCCGCTCCTCGCTTGCGACTTGATGAGGGATAAGCTATCGATCGATCGATCGAATGACAAGAGGACATTTTGATGATCGAGACCGATTATGCGCGGCTCAGTCCGACGATCAGTCCGGACGGCGTGCTCGAGCTGGTGCTGAACGAAGCCGGCAAGCTCAATGCGATCGACGGCGCGCTGCACAAGATGCTGGCCAATGTCTGGCGCGACGTCGATGCCGATCCGCGGGTGCGCTCGGTGCTGCTGCGGGCCGAGGGCAAGGCCTTTTCGGCCGGCGGCGACCTCGACTGGGTCGAGGAGCTGGCGACGGATTTCGAGGCGCGCGCCCGCGGCTATCGCGAGGCGCGGGACCTGGTCCACAATCTCGTCAATTGCGCCAAGCCGACCGTATCGGCGATCAACGGCGTGGCGGTCGGCGCTGGCCTGGCGATCGCGCTGCTGACCGACATTTCGGTCGCGGGCCGGTCCGCCCGGATCCTGGACGGCCATACCAGGATCGGCGTCGCCGCCGGCGACCATGCGATCATGGCCTGGCCGATTCTGTGCGGACTGGCGCGGGCCCGCTACCATCTGCTCTTGTGCGACCGGATCGACGGCCCGACCGCGGCCGAGATCGGGCTCGTCTCGCGCTGCGTCGACGATGACGCCTTGCTTGGTGAGGCGCGCGAGATCGCGCGCCGGCTGGCGACCGGGTCGGCGACCGCGATCCGCTGGACCAAGCATGCCCTCAACCATTGGCTGCGCATGGCTGGCCCGGCGTTCGAGGCCTCGCTGGCGGCCGAGTTCCTCGGCTTCTCCGGTCCGGATGCGCGCGAGGGGATCGCCGCGGTCCGCGAGAAGCGCGAGCCCAATTTCAGCGGCCCCAGCGACGACTGACACGTCATGGCGCTCGACCCGGAAACGCTCGAACACTTGCTCGAGGCGGTGCGCCGCTTCGTCGCGGAGCGGCTGCGGCCGCTCGAGCGCCAGATCGCCGAGGAGGATGAGGTCCCCGAGGCGGTGATCGCCGAGATGCGCGCGCTCGGCCTGTTCGGCCTGTCGATTCCGGAGGACTATGGCGGGCTCGGCCTCGGCATGGCGGAGGAATGCGCGGTGGTGATGGCGTTGGGCCGCACCAGCCCCGCCTTCCGATCCGTCTTCGGCACCAATGTCGGGATCGGCAGCCAGGCGATCGTGATCGGCGGCAGCGCGGCGCAGAAGGCGCGCTGGCTGCCGGGCATCGCCGGCGGCGAGATCGTCACCAGCTTCGCCCTGACCGAGGCGGGCGCGGGCTCCGACGCGGCGGCGATCGCGACGCGGGCGCGCCGCGACGGCGACGATTATCTGCTGACCGGCGAGAAGATCTTCATCACCAATGCCGACCGCGCCTCGTTGTTCACGGTGATCGCGCGCGCCGAGGGCGGCATCGTCGCGCTGCTGGTGCCGCGCGACAGCGCCGGCCTGTCGATCGGCCCGCCGGAGCGCAAGATGGGCCAGCAGGGGGCCCATGTCTGCGCGGTCGCTTTCGATCGCGTGCGGGTTCCGGCCGAGAATCGGATCGGCACCGAGGGCGACGGGTTCAAGGTGGCGATGCGGGTGCTCGACCGCGGCCGGATCCATATTGCCGCATTGTGCTGCGGCATCGCCGAGCGGCTGATCGAGGACATGACCCTTTATGCGGCCGAGCGGCGCCAGTTCGGGCGGCCGATCGCCGATTTCCAGTTGATCCAGGCGATGATCGCCGACAGCGTCACCGAGGCGATGGCGGCGCGCGCGCTGGTGCTGGAGGCGGCGCGGGCGATGGATGCGGGCGAGTCGATCACCCGCGCCGCGGCCGCGGCCAAATATTTCGCCTCGGAAATGGTGGGGCGCGTCGCCGACCGCGCGGTCCAGGTCCATGGCGGCGCCGGCTATGTCGCCGATCATGGCATCGAGCGCTTCTACCGCGACGTCCGCCTGTTCCGGATCTACGAGGGCACCAGCCAGATCCAGCAGCTGGTGATCGCGCGCGAGACGCTGAAGGCGCATGGCCACCGGCCGGCTTGAGACGCGCTTCCAAAACAGCCGACCTGCCGAGCTGGCGCGACGTGCCGTGGCCGAAGCGGTGGCACGGCCGTCCGCATCGGCCTAGAATCGCCGCGCTCTGACAGATGTGACTCTTTCGGACGCTGCGCGGTTGCCGCCGGCGCCGCGCATCCATTGCGCAAAAGGAGCGACCAGATGACCTATATCGACGGCTTCGTGATCCCGGTGCCGCGGGGCAAGAAGGAGGACTATCGCAAGGTTGCCGAAGAAGCTGCGCCCCTGTTCCGCGAATATGGCGCGATCGGGATCGTCGAATGTTTCGAGGACGATGTGAAGGACGGCCAGGTCACCGATTTCCGACGCGCCGTGAATGCCGAGCCCGGCGAGCAGATCGTCTTTTCCTGGGTGGTCTGGCCCGACAAGGCGACCCGCGACAGCGCCAACGAGAAGATGATGAAGGACGAGCGCATGCAGCCCAAGGGCGAGGTGCCGTTCAGCATGCAGCGGCTGATCATGGGCGGTTTCACCCCGATCTTCCAGTTCGGCGAGAATGCGTTGACCCCGGCCAAGGAAGTCGAGCGCGAGCCGGCCTGACGGCA